>NZ_JBFUKZ010000009.1:0-234627 GCF_056400585.1 Mucilaginibacter sp. P5_A6
CCGCCGCGGTAACCAATGCCTGTTCACCAAAAGGCAGTTCCAGGCTTTTACGGTCATGGGCTTCGCTTTCATATTCACGATTGGAACCGATACATAAAATGGCGACATCGCTGGCTTTCGCAAGCGCTACCGCCTCGTCAATCAGTTTCTGATCGGGCTGGTCATAGCCGCGATTTTGTTCATCACTATTACTTGCCAGGTAGTTTGCTTTATAGCCTCGGGCAAAGCTGATGCTGGCCGTTTTACCGAACCTTGATTTTATACCGTCTAATGCTGTTATCTCGTGTTGCGCTTTTACACCGGCCCCATACCCGCCCAAAGCAAATGTGCGGATGGCATTATCGCCAATGACGGCGATGCTTTTAATGTTACCTGCTTTTAAAGGCAATAAATGGTTGTCGTTTTTTAGCAGAACAATGGATTCTGAGGCAATATCATAGGCGGCTTTAGTATGCGCCGGTGTAGCGATAGACCCTTTAGGATGGTTAGTACTCATCGAGGTATGGTACATCACCCACAAAATCCTGCGAACCTTATCATCAATTGTTTTTACCGGGACCCGGCCTTCTTTGACAGCATTAAGCAATGGTTTAGCAAAATACCACTGATCATACGGGCCGCTTGAGCCCATTTCAATGTCCAGCCCGTTGTTGGCCGCTGCAACGGTATGGTGCACACCGCCCCAGTCTGAAATGACAACTCCTTTAAAGCCCCATTCGTTTTTTAGCACTTTATTCAATAAATAGTCATTCTCGGAACACCAATAGCCGTTCAGCTTATTATAGGCCGACATAATGGTATAGGCATTCCCTTGCTGTACGGCTGCTTTAAATGCCGGGAAATAAATTTCGCGCAATGCCCTTTCATCAACTATCGTGTTTACGCTATCGCGGTTAAGCTCCTGGTTATTGGCGGCAAAATGTTTTATACAGGCTGCTACGTGCCGACTTTGAATCCCTTTTACCGATTGAACAGCCAATTGGCTGTTTAAATATGGATCTTCGGAATAATATTCATAGGTACGGCCGCAAAGGGGCATCCTGCAAATATTAAATGCCGGTGCAAGCATTATATTCTTTTTACGCGCATTAGCTTCCTCTCCTATAACTACTCCGTATTTATTTGCCATTGCGGGGTTCCAGGTGGCTGCAATTGCCGAGCCATTTGGTAAAAACGTGGCAGAATCGGTTGTCCAGTTAGCCGAAGCCCAGTCAAAACGCTTTATTTCCTCGCGTACGCCTAATGGGCCATCATCGCAGGTAAGCTCCGGGATACCTAAACGGCTTACGCCAGCGGAAGAAAACAGCGCGTTGCCGTGAAGCATGTCTATTTTTTCTTCCAGCGTCATTTTGCTGACGATGCCGTTGATCTTCGCTTTAAGCGCAACCTCGCTTTTGTTTTGTGCCGAAACGCCGCCGGCCACGAAAAATGCCATAAAACAGGCAAGGGTATATTTCATAAATTATTATTTCTTTTCTTTTTGTGGATGGTATTTATCTGCGGCTGTAAGTTTCAACAGCAGATGGTTTAAGGCCAACTCAGGATTCCACATAACCTGTCGTTGAAACCTTACTTTGGAAGGTAACACATCCCATAATGTTCTAAACATTTTTGAGTAAACTTCTTAATAAGAACCAGGCCCTCGTTACACATTTTTTTGGATTCATCTAATTCCGGCGCTTTTGAATTAATTTGATTTTCCATATTCTCTTTTTTTAACCAGGTAATCATTCGCCCGGATATCAAATTCGCGGGAGCATCCCATAATATTCTAAATCCCATAATGTTTTAAACATTTTTGAGTGAACTTCTTAATAAGAACCAATCCCTCGTTACACATTTTTTTCGATTCCGGCGTTAAGATCGGGATACTGACGAAAGTAAGGTGCTCCTTAAGCAACATCCCAATCGTATCAAAATCCTCTATCAAAGCTCTAATTTCACTTTCATCTAATTCTGGCGCTTTTGAAATAATTTGATTTTCCATGTTCTCTTTTTTTAACCAGGTATCATTTGCCGCGGCAATCGTCATGCGTTCAAATAGATCACTGTTGATTTCCGTCATGTTGAAAACAGAATTGTTATTGTTAAAAAAATGCCGGGGCCTCTCGGTAAAGGCCCCAGGCATCCACTTATATTCAACTAAAACTCTCTCCTATTTAATTTTCAAACTTCTGATCTGTCGCAAAACCTAGCGTATTTTTAAAGTTTAACTCGCCAGAAAACGGTACTGTCTAATCTGTTCACAGTACCGCTGTTCCAGTAAAAGTTTTAATCCAACATTGCTGTTTATATCCTGCTTTAATGGCATCCATCATGCGTTGATCAAGCAACTTAACTGGCTCCCTAAAGAAAGGCTTAACGGTTTCACCGAATCAGCGGTAAAAGCCCGTTTTGATCGAACATCTACTTATAAATTGTATCAATAAACCGGCAACCGGAATTAATAAATGAATTTCCATTCATCAAACAAAAACCCCTCTCCATTAAATACAAAATAGATATTCCCTACTCCTTTAGGTATGTTCAGTTGTATTTGTTTTGAGAGCGTAGTCCAGTCCTTCGCATCGCATATAAGGGAAACAAGAGCCGGGCCTTTAAGATTATTTACATAAACATCAATTTTACCTTTTCCTTTCACCCGGGCTTCGAATTTGGCAGGAACCTGTTTGCTAAAATCGGCTCCCCGCACCATGAGACATTGTTTATCTATGGTTCCTTTGGCAACCATATTACCCTCACTACCACCATCTTCGAACTGAATTTTCCCCGAAGTGCCCGCAGTGGTTTCTGCTTGCTGAACAACGAATGGATTTAATAGGCTAAGTTGTGACGGACCTTTAAAAGTTGCGTTGATCATGGGGATATTCACGCCATTGCCTTCATCCACCGGTGCTTCTTCGATACCCACATTACGAAAGCCACCCTTAGTGTTAAAATAATCCTGTAGATACATGGCATGGTAAGCAAAATAATATTTCGCTTTAAACTTGAACAAGTGACTGTGATTGTTTGACAAAGGCCCCACGTTATCACCCACATTGTCGCCAGTATTCCTAAAGTAATTATCGCGATACTGCCAACTATTCGGATCTAAGGGTGTTTTACTCGTCATATAAGATATGCAGGCGGCACTTGGTTTAGCAATATTGCTATAAGGCCATACATCGCGTGGATTCCAATTTGTACAATAGCTATAAACCCAGGTGCCATTGATAAAGTTAAGGTCGCTGGCCTCATTAAAATAAGGAGCGGGTATCTTAGAAATACTGCCGGCCAAACTGATCATATCTGCTCCTAATTTGACGATCCTGGAATTATCCGGCAGATAGGGTGTTTTAGGCGTTCCGGCCCCAAAAACCAGCCAGCCTGTACCTTGGCTGTCAATCACAACTCCGGGATCGAATGGAGCATCGACATCCACACCGGGAACCGAGCGGTCGACTATGTTCTTTCCTAATGGGTCTTTCCAGGGGCCAACGGGAGAGGTGGAAGTAAGCACGGCTGAGCCAAAAGCGTTATTGGAATAATACATATAGAAATGCGTTTTACCATCTGCTTCCATTCTGGATTCAATGGAAGGCGCCCAGGACGAAGCAGTCCATGGCGCCAGTACTGCTGTATTTATGAGGCCATGATAAGTCCAGTTAACCATATCAGCGGAAGACATCATGACCAGTGAACGGATAGACTCGGCACTATTTTGTCCTGTAGGTCCTACCTTCTCATACTGTTGATGATCATTCGTGGCATACACATAAACTCTTCCATTGTATTCTATAGCTGTTGGGTCGGCCGTAAACATAAAATCTAATAAAGGATTCCCATTATTGGTGAGAAGTTTCGGCGAAACTCTTGCCCATTTTGCTTCCAGGTCTTCATTAACCTCTAATTCTGGCTGTGTAACTTGAATTTGCTTGTCAGCACTATTCGGAGCTTTGATAGTCACTATCGCCCCGCGGGTAGCCCCTGAGTTGTTAGCGTTCGCGGTTAATTTAAGCGTAACATTTCCCGGGCCTCCCGATGACTGACTTATCGTTAACCATGGAACTGAGGTGTTGGCTGTCGCTGTCCAATTAACATTGCCAGTGATAGAAACATTTGAACTACTTCCTTCCGGCTCAAAAGTAACTTGCAGGGAAGAAACAGTGAGTTGAGGTGGAGGTTGAGGCACAACCTGTTTCTTCCCACAGGAAAAAGAAAGCGATGTGCCCAGGAATAGTAAGCCTAAAAATATCCCATGACCCTTTCTCTTATTTATTATATTGTTCATTTTTGTTAGTTTAATTTATTTTTTATAATTTTTTTGAAAGGCACTTAGTCCAGCGAAATCACCTTCCTTTTTTTGAGATCAAATGCAATCAACTCCAATTGGTTGTTTAATAACCAAGCAGGCTCAGCATTTTTGCGGCATATCTTTTACCAAGCATCCGGTAGCCTTCTGCAGAAAAATGCAAACTATCAGCTACGTCGGGGCACCCGGCAGAAGAAATCACATACGAATTGGGGATGACTTCAGGTAGCTTTGCAATAATTTTATTCATATTGGCAGCAAGACCTCCCTGATCCCCATTAACTACCTCACCTGCCAGCAGAGGCACAGATGCTGATTTAAGATTAAGGTCATTCAGTATATTGTTATAAATTCCTTTTACTTTATTCGGCCATTCAGCATCACCGTTATTTGCCTCGCCTTGATGTAACAAGATTCCTTTAATCACCCCGTCTTTTTGAGCTATTTTTGCCAGCTCAACCAAGCGTCCATATGGATTTCCATCATATTCTTGGACCACACCCTTTAGCCAGTCCGGAGCATTACTCACATAATTTTGGTAGCCATTCTTATCAAATAACTCGATTTGAGATCCTCCAACTGAAACATTGATAATACCAATGCGGATATTCGCCGGGAGAGCGCTCACCAGGCTTCTGCCAAAATAATCTCCCGGAGTTAATCCGGTATAGCAACGACATAAAGGAGGAACTGCGGTGTACCAATATCCCTCGCTACGATGAAGATTTTCACAAATTAAGCCTTCCAATACCTGAAAACGTTTATCTACCACCATGTCCTGAGGCTCGAACTGGGCATGGCCTTCCATATTGGATTGACCAAACGACAAGAAAATATAAAAATTGGGATCAGGTACTTTAACTTGAACTGGTGGTTTAACTTGTGCCTTTGCTCCTTCTTCTTTTTTGCAGGATATTCCAACAACGAAGAATAAAATAGCAATGGCTAATACTTTTTTCATGTGTTTAGTTATATAATATGATTTCGAAATATGAACTACCTTATCAGATTATCTGTGATCCATAAGGATCACAGATTTTAGAGTGTAGCTCACCGGAAAACGGTACTGTGTAATCTGTTCACAGTACCGCTATTCCAGAAAAAACTTTAATCCAACATTACTGTTTATATCCAGCCACAAGGGCATTATACATACGCTGGTCTTTTATCACATTATTAGCCCTGTCTAACATTTGCCCTACCTCCCAAAAAAATGGCAGCATACCATTCGTTTTAGCCGTTTTGGTTACAAATTTTGTCCAGTAATCCACAGACCTGTTGTGCATCAACGTATCCTTAGGCATAGGCTTGTTGGGGTCAGTTCTCCTCGCGGTTGAATATTCACCCAGCACCACAGGGATACCTTTGTCAACAAAATTCTGTTTTATCCCTTGGAACTCAGTGGTGATCTGACTCTCGTCTGTTCCAGGGGGGGCATTGCGCGATGGCTCTATAGTAGAAAGATTCCCAGTCCCCCAGTAGTAAACCATCTTGCCCCAGCTTGCATCTGCATCCATTAGAGTAAATGTAAAAGGCGTATAGTCATGCACCTCGAGTATCAACTTGTTAGGCACTGGGTCGGTAGGCATAGAAGTCATCAAACTAGCAGTTTTTGTAGGATCAGTGTGAGGCCCCTGCACAACCAGCACCCGGTAACTGTTCCTGCCTCCTGTAGAGCGAACTGCTTTGATGAATGTTTCGTGATAACCATTGAGTATGGCCATCTGCTCGGCATTATCAGCCTTAGGTTCATTCGTGCCGGCAAATATAAGGTGCTCATCAAAATCACGCAAGGTTGTAGCAATCTGCTCCCAAATCGCCTTTTGCATTGCATTAACGGAATCTTTCTTTATGGCATTGACATTATCTTCCAGCCAGCCAAGATCCGCGTGAGCATTTACTATCACATACACACCATTATTCACACAATATCCAACCACTTCTTTCACCCTCGCAAGCCATGCAGGGTCAATAGTTGCCTTTTTCCGATCGCTTAAATGGGTCCAAACCCAGTTCATGGGAATCCGCACAGCACTGAAACCTATTTGTTTTACAAATTTCACCTGCGCGTCGGTAATTTTTCCAGTCACCCAAGCATTTTCGATGTCGGAGTCCATGGTATTGCCAAAATTCATTCCCATTCCCGTACTCATTTTTGCAGCCAGTTGCACAGCAGTACTGGTCACTCCAGTCATGTCTGGCGCTATAGGCGATTTATTATAACTTGGGTATAAGGTGGGGGCCTGGGTAACCGTCAACCTTCTTGCCTGCCCGTTTGGTGAACTTATGTTTAAAATGGCAGACTGGCTTGCCCCGGTGCCATTTGGCGATGTCACTGTTACATGAACAACCATACTACCGCTTTTACCAGATGTAGCACTTAGTTGCAGCCATGAAAAAGCAGGGTTGCTTATGTTCCAGTCAGCATTGCTGGTAATGGTAATGTCCTGACTTCCTCCATCAGGCGCAAACATCATGGTCGACATGCTAACCGTGAGTTCTGGTGCCGGACTTTTCGCGTTTTTGCATGCGAGAAGTGCAATAATTGCAGTAAGAAATACTACTGATTTAAAAAAATACATTTTTTTCATTTTGTTCTATAACTAAACTTTTTATAAATAGTCTCCGCACTAAAAACATCTGATAACATTTTTTAATTAATTATCCAGGATAATTTTAGGATTGTTGAATCAGCGTTTATTTGCCTCTGGCAAACATTAATTTTTACTTATATCCTTCAATAATGGCATTTACCATCCGCTGGTCATTAACCACATTATTTTTTCTGTCAAAACCATTACCTACCTCCCACCAGAATAGTAAAATACCATTCGCTCTCCTAGTTTTGGTCGAAAAAGTTAGCCAGTAATCCACAGGCCTGTTGTGCATCGGCATATCCTTAGGATTACGCGTGTTGGTTTCGGGAGTCCGTCTCCAGGTTCCATATTCACCCAGCACCACAGGGATACCTTTATCAACAAACTTCTGTTTAATCTTTTTGGAATTCAGAATCGATCACATCCTCTTCTCCAAAGGTGGCGTTGCGCTCCGGCTCAATCGTAATGCATCTGCCCTGCATATAAAAAATTCAATGATTTATTTTTAACCAACTCAAATGATCGAAGGAGTAATTTGATTTTACTCCTTCAATCTGAACTATATACAATCCTGATTTCATTGAAGACCCTATTGACAATTAGCTTAAAATTTTATTGTCTCTACTTTTCTTCCAGGTATGTCAAAAATGGAAACACAAAATGGTTGATCAGAATTTACAGCTTCACCTTTAAATTCGTTAACAAATAGAATTTGGATAAACCTTAATTGAATTGTCACATGATTGGTTCGATTCAGTCGCCAGGCTTACTGCTTCTTTCCAGTAATTATAAAATTATCAAACATTATAGCATTAGAAGTCACAGTATTAGGATTCATTCTGAGGTTTATTGTTTTATAATTTCCTGAAGGCAAAGCAACCGATTTTGCTTCTCTATTCCACCCTGCACCACTAGCAACTGTAGGTAGAGTTACCCAAGAAGCACCGCCATCAATACTTGCTTCAATTTTTGGTACTACAGCATCTCCCCCATCTTCAACAACAAATTCATAAGACAGGTTTAAATTTGTAAAACCAGCCACATTGATATTAGGTATGGTAACAGCAGCACCTTTGGATTCTATTTTCAATAGAAATCCGTTACCCCAACCTTGACGCAAATTTATATTGGCATTGCCAGCGGTTTTTAAATCTACTCCACCATTCCATGTTCCTGCCTTTGTAGGTGGTGCAAATGAATACATATAGGCATCACTAACGTAGGCTACATTTGATTCAAAATTTTCGGCATACACAGTTTGCTGTGCTTTTGCTAACATCCCTGTTGTTAGAGCCAAAAATAATAGTGCGATTTTTTTCATGTTACTTGAGTTTTAAATATTGTTAATTGTTGTTTAAAAATTGTTCATTATTTGTTTGAAAAAACCTGAAAACCTCATACTGCATAGCATTAAGGCTTCTGCCAGATCTTTGTGCTTTTAAGGCTAGGCTTAGTGCTAAAAACAGTAAGCTTGTTATCACCTGTCTATTCATGTTCCTTTTAGTGCTTATTGATGCATTATTTTCATACTTCTCCTTTCGGTTCACAGTACCGTTATCCCGGGAAAGCCTTAGTTCAATATTATTTTTACTTATATCCTGCAATAATTGCATTTACCATCCGCTGGTCATTAACCACATTATTTTTTCTGTCAAAACCGTTACTTACCTCCCACCAGAATGGTAAAAGACCATTCGCTCTCATAGTTTTGGTCGTATAAGTAAGCCAGTAATCCACAGACCTGTTGTGCATCAGCGTATCCTTAGGAATACCATTGCCGGATGTGGGAGTCCGTCTAAAGGTTCCATATTCACCCACTATCACAGGGATACCTTGATCAACAAACTTTTTCATCTTTCCGAGTTCATCGTTGACCGCATCCTCTTCTCCAAAGGTGGCGTTGCGCTCCGGCTCAATAGTAGAATGATTCCCGGCCCCCCAGTAGTAAGCCGCTTTAACCCCGGGTAAATCCCCATCGTGTGCTAAATTAAATGTATAAGGCGAGTAGAAATGCACCTCGAGCATCAACTTGTTAGGTACCGGGTCGTGAGGCATAGTAGTCATCAGTTGGGAAGTTATAATACTTTGAGCACTTGGCCCCTGCACAACCAGCACCCGGTTACTGTTTCTGCCTCCGGTAGAGCGAACTGCTTTGATGAATGTTTCGTGATAACCATTAAGTATAGCCATAGTCTTGGCATCCCAACACCAAGGTTCATTCGCGCTGGCAAATAGAACGTGCTCATCAAAATCACGCAGGGTTGTAGCTATCTGTTCCCAAAGTGCTTTTTGTTTAGCATTAACAGAATCTTTCTTAGCGTCGGTAATATTATTTTCCAGCCAGCCATTGTCCCAGTGAATATTCACCATCACATACATATCATTAGCCACACACCATCCAACTACTTCTTTCACCCGGGCAAGCCATGCCGGGTCAATTTTCGCTTTTCCCCGATCGCTTAAATGACCCCAGTTCCAGGCACAAGGAAGTCGTATCGCTTTGAAACCTTTTGCTTTCAAAAATTTTATATATGATTCGGTAATTTTACTATTCACCCACTCCGCTTCGGTTGGGGGTTCCATGGTATTGCCAATATTTATTCCCATTCCCGTACCCATTTTTGCCGCCAGTTGCACGGCATTACTGCTCATTCCGGTCATGTCGGGCGCTATGGGCGACGTATTATAACCCGGGTATATGGTGGGAGCCTGGGTAACCGTCACCCTTCTTGCCTGCCCGTTTGACGAACTTATTTCTAACCTTGCCGACTGGGTGGCACCTGTGCCATTTGGCGATGTCGCTATCACATGAATAACGGTACTGCCGCCCTTACCGGAAGTTGCGCTTAATTGCAGCCATGAAAAAGCAGGGTTGCTTACGCTCCAATCAGCATTGCTGGTAATGGTTATGTCCTGGGTACCCCCATCAGCCTCAAAAGTTATGGTGGATGCACTAACTGTTAGTTGCGGGTCCGGATTCTTCGTTTTTTTACAGGAGAATAAAGATACAACTGCAAAAAGAGATATCAATATTGTAAAAGAGTACTTAATTTTCACTTTGCCTCAATTTTATTTAGTTAAAAAGCCCCACGGCGATATGCTGCCGCGGGGCTATAAATTATTTAATCTTCACACACCTAATATTGTCAATAGCGACATAAAAACCAGTTGCAATTGACGAATTACTGAAATTTTGAAGGTACATATCATAAGGACCCGCACCAGTAGGCCCTAATAAATCGCTTATGCGAGTAATTGATACACCATCCCCTAATTGGTCAACTGTTGATTTGAACGCAGATAAAGGAATAATTACGGTTTGCCAACCTCTCGTTTCAAAACCAGCTTTACTACCTTTCCATGGCTCGTAACGCGCAACATAAGTGTCACCTGCAAATCTAGTTTTAATAAGAAGAGTACCTCCTTTCCATGGTTTAGCCACACTTATGTCAAATTGAAAAGCCCAGTTTGAAGGAGGATCTGTAATATTTGCCACAGGTACCCAGTGATTACCCGTATTAGAATTACCCAATGGGATGTCCTGCTTAGCACCGGCAGCTAAAACAGGATTATCTTTAGGACAATCAATAACCATCATCTGACTATGATCTTTTCCCATCGGACCATTAAATTGGGGATATTCCCACTCCCCAGTTAAACGTTCAAATTGGGCCCAGCCAAAACCAAAATTATCACCCCACTCCATATCTCCTAAAAGACCTACTTTATCGTTATTTTGAGTATTTACTTTATTAACAGTAGAAGCCGTTCCATAACTGGTAACAATGGTCACTGGTCCACTTGAGTAGCTGTTCTCAGCTGGAGCCGAAAACTTAACATAAGCGCCACGTGGACCTTCTGTAAAATTTGTAATAGTAGCACCGCCAAAAGAAATTGACGAGATAGTCTTAAGGTAAGCACCATAAACATAAACCGAATCACCAAGTTTGGGATTAACGTAGGAAATGCCGGTAATTATTGGCTTTGCATTTATGGTATCCACGGCCGTACCAGATTTAGCCGTTACTACTACCAGCTTGCTGCTTTGTACTCCACTCGGCATCACAAAGCCAAGAGAGTCTCCATACAAGGTCGTATTAAAGTGTGGAACGGGGAGCCCTCCATACGTTAAGCTCTTTACAAATAGTAAATTCCCACCAAAAAGATAAACCGAATCGCCCGGAGCCGCAAATACATCTGAAATGCCCCAAACAAAAGGTGCCGGCGGACCCAGTTTAAAAGTAAACGAGGTGGCCCCCCCTGTTGTTGTAACCTTTACGGTATAAAGCTTGGCTGTGTCAATAGTTGAAAACCTTATCTGGGGAATTTGCACAACAGCGCTATTTTCCGCAAATAATACAGGATTGAAAGTTGCGGGCACGCCGTCAAATTCTATCTGGGTTGTACTTTTTAAATTCTGCCCGGTTATCACCACCCATTGGCCCTTTGGAACGGCACTGGTCAAAACAGTGTCATTTGGTGAAGCAACATAGCTCCTAACGCCTGTAATTACCGGTGGGTTAGAAGAGCCCTCAATATTTTTTTTACAAGCTGGCAATAAAGCCACCACCATCAGTAATAGCGGCAATAAATACAAGCGGATGTATAAATTCTTTTTCATGTTAATATATTTTTAAATGCTAAAAATTAATAATAAGGTACCGGTGGATCCAGCAATTTGGGGTCGGAGACCATCTCAGATGCCGGAATTGGCAGCCTAAAGGAACTAATGGTTGCCGGAAGCGTAATTGGTGGCGCAATTGAATCTCTTGTAGCTTTTTTCGTTGCAGGGTCATAAGTAAACGAAATACGGGCATGATTAACATCCGCACTATTAACGAACTGCACGGCATTAGCCGGATCATAATAAGAATACCTAACCAGGTCTATCCAGTATTGCCCTTCATAAGCAAGTTCAATTCTTCTTTCTTTAAGCAGTGTTGCGGCGTTCAGCAAAAGAACAGGATCTACGCCTGCCCTTGTGCGCACCAGGTTGAAATATTTAAGAGCATCCCCATCGGATGTAGAACCATTATTCCCGAGAATAGCCTCGGCATATACCAGGTACACATCGGCCAACCTAAGAATTGTATTGTGTTCAATATCTGACCAGGCATCCATTGATGGCGAATTGTTATCTTTTTCGGTGCCAATAACATGTTTCTTCAAGCCCGGCTGGGTTGCCTTATAACCACCATCGATTTGATCTAATTCTGGATAATGATCCCCGGTGAGCATAAAAGTAGCTTTGCGGCGTACGGAATCTTTATGGGAATAATCCAGGTATAAATCGTAGGTTGGCTGCAGGGGCTCCCATGCGCCTCCCCTTTGAGGGGTAAGGATTGAATTTGGCGAAAAAAAGAGTTGTATGGCGTTGCCATTTCCATAACCTGTGCCCCCAACCCATTGTAAAGAAAATAATGATTCGGGGTTATCGTTGTTTGTCGGCCTGAAATAGTCATAATAACCTTGATGGTTCGGATCATTCTGCCCAAAAAGCTGTAAATTGCTATTTTTACACACGTTGCCCGCATACTTTATGGCACTGTCAAGCAATTTCTGGTCGCGCTGCCCGCCACTTTGGCCTAAACCTGCCATTGTTAAATACACCTTGCCCAGCATCCCTTGTGCCGACCAGGTAGTTACCCGGCCTTTGTCATCCGTTTTTGGAAGATTATTTGCTGCATAAGTCAGGTCGTTGGCGGCGAATTTATAGACATCCGAAACAATATTGCGGTTAAGCAGCGGATCTTTTATCAGTTTGCTGTTATCTTCGATAATTGGCACGTCTCCAAAATAAACCGCCAGGTGATAATAAGCTACGGCACGCATAAACCTTGCCTCGGCTATAGCCGCATTTTTGTCTTTTGCCGAAATTGACGGATCAGCCTGGGTCTGTATGGCCTTGATAACGACATTACATTGCCCTATAGTATTGTACAAGCCAACCCAGCCATTGGTCATAAGATTATTTGAGCTGGTAACGGTACGTGTAAAAAGCTGTACCAGATCGCCATTATACGGAAAACTGGCGTTACCGGCCAATACGTCGCCAAGTTGTATCCAGGCCTCATTGCTAAATTGCCACCAGGTTTGACCGCCGTACAGGCTTGCTGTAGCCAGCCGTAAATCGGAAGTGCTTTTATAAAAATTAACAGAACTGATCTGCGAGTTGGACGGACGGTCCAAAAAAGCCTTTTTACATCCGGCTATTGCGGCTGCAAATAACAGGACGACGATAATTTTGTGAATTGATCTCATAATCATATATTTTTAAATCGTTGATCGTTTTTTTATTTTAAGGTTATGTTTGCACCCATGGTAACTACCCTTGGCTGCGGGTAATAACCGCCGTCCCAACCTGCCTGAAGCGGGTTCCACGAGCCTATCTCAGGATCCATGCCCTTATATTTTGTAATTACAAATGCATTAGCCACAGTAGCGAACACCCTAACTGAATGCACGCCTATTTTGGATAAAAGGCTTTCTGGCAACCGGTAACCTAAGGTGATATTTTTGCAACGCAGGTATGAAGCATCCTCAAACATCAAACTATTAGGACGGAAATTACCGTTGGTATTATCATTTCTCAAACCTATAATCGTTGTATTCGGGTTGGTAACATATACATTGTTAACATCGGATGCAGAGCCGTTGGGATCTACCAAAGCCAATTTCGCATAGTTTAATACCGATGTAAAAAAAGTGCCATTATTTTGCGGACTATTTTCCGGTACAGCCATTTGATTGAATACCTTGTTGCCATAGCTGCCGCTGAAGAAAATATTCAGATCGAAATTTTTGTAGGTAAATGTATTGTTGATACCGTACTGGAATTTTGGGAGTGGCGAGCCCAAAAAGGTTTCGTCCCTTGAGTCGATAATACCATCGCCGTTCAAATCTTTAAACATGGCGTCGCCGTACCAGATACCACCTCCTGCCGCAGAAACAGGATAAGGATTGCCGCCCGCGTTAGCAGGCCGGGCATGAGTTAGAAAATCAGATGGCTTTGAAAAAATCCCATCAAATACATAGCCATAAAATTCGCCAATGGGCTGGCCCACCACCGTTTTTTCAACTACATCGTTAACCATTGGAAGATAAGTTTTCTGGCTTAAGTTAGCCTGCTCTCCACCGGCACCTAAACTGGTCACTTTATTAATGTTCCGCGATATGGTAAAACCGGTTTTCCAGCTAAAATTTTTAGAAGTAATATTGGTAGAATTGATCTGTAAGTCGACCCCTTTGTTGCTCAGCGAGCCTACATTGGCATAAGGCGCTTGCATGGCCCCCGGCCCCCAACCCGCTACAGTACCTGAGTATTCCGGAAGCGGCACCTGTAATAAGAGGCCGTGTACTTCGCGGTCATAAACATCAAGTGTAAAACTTAACCGCCCATTAAAAAATGTTCCGTCAATTCCTGCATTATAATAATCGGTTTTTTCCCACCTCACGTCAGGATTTGCCAAATTGTTTTGAGACTGTGCTATACCTGATAAACTACTTGCAACCGTGTTAAGTTGGGTTACAAAGGTATTGCCCGGTATGCCCTGGTTGTTAGTTACCCCATAACCAAGCCTTAGTTTCAATTCATTTATAGATTTTGAGCCTTTCAAAAATGCCTCGTTATTAATTTTCCAGGCGAATCCACCCGAATAGGTAGTAACCCAACGATGGTTGCTTGGAAAATTTGAAGAACCATCATTCCTTATGTTGCCTGTTAGCAGGTATCTGTCATGCAAGGAAACATTGAAACGACCGAACCAGGACTCCTGTGCAGAGCCGCCGGTAGGGGTCGATTGTGAATTATCGCCGAAGTTTGTGGCCGTGGTATAATCACCGGCATTAATCGCCTGCACATTGTCTGAAGCAAAATTCCTTCGTGCGGCACCAACATTTTGGAAAGTGCCCTGCTGCCCTTCGTGCCCTGCTAAAGCATCAATATGAACTGTTTTGAAATTATGATAGTAATTTAAAAAGTTGCGTATTACCGTATAAAAATTTTGGTAGGAATTAGTGGAACCATAGTTTAGGCTGACGTTATTTCTACCAAATTTAAAAGTTGGTGAAAACCTATCTTCTGTACTAAAATCGAAGTTGCCGGATAGCTCACTCCGCAGCGACAGTTCTTTAGCCAACTGTATTTCGGCATATAAATTGCCGAATATTTGATTCCTCCTTCTTTGGTCTTTGATAAGTTTTGCTAATGCCACCGGGTTGGGAAAAGCTGCCACCCAACCGTTGGGGTCGGTTTGACCACCATAGGAGCCGTCTTGGTTGACTACCGCAATATCAGGGGTAACGCTTAGCGCGGTATTGATTACACTATTACCGGTCGCAGCTACATTTTCATCAACATGCACCAACTGAAGGCTCGTCCCTATTTTTAGCCATTTAGTTGTTTTGTTATCTAAATTCAGCCTTGCCGAGGATCTTTTAAAATCAGAGCCAAGGGCTATCCCTTGCTGGTCAAAATACGAGGTTGACAGTAAATATTGGGTTCTGTCGTCTCCACCGCTTACGGTAATTGTGTGGCTCATCTCGGGCGCTTTCCGGAATAGTGCTCCTTGCCAGTCGGTACCAGGGCCTAAATATTGAGGATTGGCAAATTGGGGCCTGAAATCAAAGCCCCAGGCAACAGACCGGTCGTTAATGATAGACGCAAACTGAGGCAAGTTCACCGCAGGCATCCGCTTCGCTATTTCCTGGTAACCGCCATAGAGATCATACGATATCTGCGGTGCCCCGGCTTTACCCCTTTTTGTAGTGATAACAACTACGCCATTGGTTGCCTGCGAACCGTATATGGCTGTTGCCGAAGCATCTTTCAATACATCTATTGATTCAATTTCGGTAGGATTGATAGTATTTAATGGATTTGAACCGCTTCCGGGATCACCGACCGGTGGAATAATAATACCATCTATTACGTACAATGGCGAATTTGAGCCGGTTATTGACGACACACCACGTATTTGAATAGATACCCCRCCACCAGGCTGRCCCGAYACTTGTTGAACCACAACCCCTGCAACTTTACCCTGCAGGGCCTGGTCAAAAGTAGTTGGYTGCGTTTGGCGCAAAYYGGYYCCCGATAKTGAACTTATAGACCCKGTAACGTCTTTTCTTCGTGCCTTRGCATAACCAATAACAACAACCTCGTTCAAATTGCTGGAATTTGAACCGAGCCTGACRTTAATTGCRCCGGCYTGCTTAACAGTTATTTCCGGTGGCGCATAGCCTAAAAAGTTAAAAATGAGTACTTTGCCTGGCTCAGCGGCTATATTATAGCTACCATCAATGCTGGAGATAGTGCCCAAGCCTGTCCCTTTAATTTTGATGCTTACGCCTGGCATTGGCTGGCCATCGTCGGCGCTTGTTATTTTACCCGTAATACTTACGGTTTGTGCATGGGCAGATATATAAAGAAATATGCCCGCGATAATTAATGAAATTTGGTATTTCACTCTCTTTTGTAAATTTTTATCCATCTTTTAAAAGGATTTTAAGGTTTGATAATTGGTACATTGTTTTTGGTTAGTGCTTAATTGGTTTTTCTCTCATTCATAATTTGTTTTGTTATCACATCTTTTAGATAGCCCAAAAGCAACCTTTGACAACTACTTTACTGTTAGTTTGCTCACATGAAACAGCTGCCCGAACAATCAGTTAAAAAACTTCAGGTGCAGTCAGACGCATGTTTACTAATTCAAAAAAGTTAACTGTTGGTCCTATTGGTTATTGGTGGAATATTTGTTCGAAACCAACGTCTTTTAAATACGTTACTTTGAACTTATATTCTGGGGGATGAAACTATGATTGTTAAAAAGAAAGGAATAGCCGGTTTGATAACGAATATAGACGAGATGTTAACCACATCTTTAACTTATTGAAAACAAATAAGTTATGTAATATTTTTTGCTTCTATTTCGAGTTTTTATTTGTTATTTTCGAAATATTGACCTATGTAACAACAAAGAGGATCCTAATTGGCTGTTATAACGCAGCCAGAAAAGGGGGTGCTAAAAAATAAATCCGGAGAGAATTTAATTAACTATTCTTTTTCTTTCAGCTTTTGTTGGCGAATTGAACTGAGATAGGTAGAGGGAAGTATGTTATACTCATCCTTGAATAGTTTCGTAAAATATTTAGGCGTGTTAAAGCCAACTTCATAACAAATCTGGCTGATTGTCATTTGACTGTTCTCCAGCAAATACATCGCTTTTTTCAGTCTTATTGATCGAACAAATTCAATAGGCGGCTTAGCTGTAAGCATTAAAACTTTTTTATAAAGCGATACACGGCTCATGTTCATATGCCGGCTTATTTCTTCTATCGAAAGATTATAATTTAAAATATTCTGCTCAACATATTCAACTATATTTCTTAAAAATTTCTCATCATCAGATTGAATGGCAACTTCTTGCAATTGCAAATCAATTTGTTTTTTATAAGTACGTTTAAAGTTATCCCGCAGGACTAGCAAATTTTTAATTTTTGAAAGCAATATTTCAAAATTAAATGGTTTTGTCATGTAATCATTAGCGCCAATTTCAAGGCCCTTTATCTGTTCTTCGTCACCGGTTAACGCGGTTAACAGAACAACGGGAATGTGCGAGGTGCGTTTGTCGTTCTTTAGCTTTTTGCACAACTCAATTCCTGTCATCTCGGGCATGCTGATATCACTAACAATAATATCCGGATGTTGTGATAGCGCCTTTTGCCAGCCTTCCCTCCCGTTTGAAGCTTCGATTAAAAAAAACACATCCTTCAAATTATCTTTCAGGTAAAAGCGAAAATCATCGTTATCCTCAACCAAAAGAACCACCGGTTTTTTATTTGATCGCGGCGGTTTGACGACAGTTTTATCTTCTTTATGGGTAATCTCGTTTGCACTATCGCTATCAATGTAATCGCTTGATGACAAATTTATTCCAGGGCCGGTATAAACAACAAATGGCAGTTTAATATTAAAACAACTGCCGTGGCCGGGTTCACTTTCAACAGTTATTTCGCCTCCGTGCATCTTCACAAACTCATGCGTAATTGCAAGGCCGATACCGCTGCCCTGGTTAATCATCGATTCCGGGATATCGTGCTGAAAAAAACGTTCGAAAATTTTACCTTGTTTTTCAAGCGGGATACCAATACCTGTATCAATCACCTTAATTTCAAGCGGGGCATCGCCGGTTTCGCTATCTACATTAATCAAAAGGCTTACCTGCCCGCCAGGCAGTGTAAATTTAAAGGCATTTGATAACAGGTTAAACAATATCCTTTCTATCTTATCATGGTCAAAACTGGTAAACAGCGAATTAATGGTGGTATCAAAAATAAAATCGATCCCTTTTTGCTCAGCGATATCAGTAAATGAAAGGTATATTTCGTTGATGAACTTCACAATATCCCCTGGCTTACTATGTAGTTTCAACTCCTGAACTTCCATCTTCCTAAAATCAAGCAATTGGTTTACCATGTTCAATAATCGCCTGGCGTTTTTTCCTATCATGCCCAGCTGCTGTTTCTGTTCCTGATCAGCGCGGATAAGCATTTTTTCGACCGGTGCCATAATCAGCGAAATCGGTGTTCGGAATTCGTGGCTTACATTGGTTAAAAATTTAGTTTTCAGTTGATCAAGATCTTGCATACGCTTAATCTCCTGCCGCTCCTGTTCAATTATCAATTTTGCTTCTTGCTTTTCTTTCTCTGCTATAAATTTTTCTTTCTCTGCTATGAATTGTCTTCTTATTTTTTGTATTCCACGCTGGCGTATAAAAAAGAGCGTCCCGGTTATCAGCAACAGGTAAATGATATAAGCTAAGGTAGATTTCCAGAACGGGGGCAATACCTTAATCTTTAAAGAAATACTATGCGGACTCCAGACACCTTCAGAATTGGACACACGTACCTTAAATACATAATCTCCCCCATCCAGATTGGTATAACCGGCTTTTCGCGTTTTATTATCTACATTTACCCATGCCTTATTAAAGCCCTCCAGCATATACTGATATTTTACTTTGCCCGGATTGATATAATCGAGGGCGGCAAATTCTATCGAAAAGATATTTTCGTCGTGATTAAGGACTATTGTATGTACTACTGATATGCTTTTTGGAAGGATAATATGACCGTTAACCGCCTCATTTGCTGCTATGCTCTTATTGAACAACTGAAAGTCGGTAAAGATTAATTGAGGCTTGGCTGTATCGGGTTCAATGCTTGCGGGGTCGAACAGATTAAAACCATCTGGCCCCCCAAATATCAATTCACCGGCGCGTGTTTTTAAAGCTGAATTTCTGTTAAACTCCCGGCCCTGCAAACCATCTGTATCATCAAAGCTGTCGAAGTGAAAATTAAAAGCATCAGTTGTTGGTGTTAACCTGACGCGGGCTAACCCATTCGAAGTGCTTAACCACATTACCCCTTTGTTATCCTCCAACGTATTGGTTACTGAATTGGCCGGGAGCCCGCTTTTTTTTGTCAGCGAGATAATAGTGTTTGTTTTGCGATTCAACACACTCAATCCGCCCGCGGTCGCTATCCATATCAAACCCCGGCTATCCTCATTGATATTGCTTATTTCATTGTCAATTAAACCATCTTTTGCGGTATAGTGGCTTACCCGCCTGCCGTCCTTCCATATAACATCTACGACCCATCCTCCCCCTATCCAGATATTGCCATGTTTATCCTCGAAGATTGAGAATATGATAGTAGAGCTGATATCAGCTTGCGTTAATGGATGGTAAAATATTTTTTTTTCACGGTCGAAAATCTCGAGGCCCCCAAAAAGCGTTCCTATCCACAAACGGTGAGACGAGTCTTCCAAAATGCTAAATACCCGGTTATCAGCAATACTGGTGGCCACTTTATCGTTGTGTTTATAATGGCTAAACGTTTTCCCGTCAAAGCAATCCAAACCGCCAAAATAGGTACCTATCCATAATTTTTGGTCATGATCTATACAAAGGCTAATAATTACATCGCTCGATAAGCTGTTGCTGTCGTTAGGATTGTTTTTGTATTGGGTGTATACGCCCGTTTTGCGATTATAATAAATGAGGCCGCCGCCATTGGTGCCGATCCATAAATTCCCCAGTTTATCTTCTACAAATTTATTGATATCGTTAAACCTTAAACTAGCCGGGTCAGAATCTAAATGCCTGAAAAGCGGGAACTTGATAATATTTTTATGATAATAACTTATTCCCTTTTTATTAGTACCGGCCCATATAATACCTAAGTTATCCTTATAGAGTGTTGCGGTGTTTTGCCTTAATGAGGTAGGGTCATCTCCCTTATTTAGCAGATAGGTGATTGTCGCATTCTTTTTATCCAGCACATTTACCCCCCCATGGTCAGTTGCGATCCATATTAAGCCATCATTAGCCTGAACAATGTTGATAATAAGGTTTGTTTTTAACTTTACCCCGGGTGATTCTTTATCAATATGCCTGAAAGTCCCTGTTGAAGGCCGGTAATAAAATAGGCCCAAATCATTGTACGGCAAGTAAAACCATAAATCACCATCGCGGTCGACGAGCAGTGCATAACGATCTTTCTTATTATTAGTTACCTTGTTAAATATGCTGGTGCGATAGCTGATCCTGTTAAGTTTAACATCAAGCATCTCCACCATTCCGTCAGTATAAACTATCCAAATATTGCCTTTAACGTCAGACGTTATATCTGCAATGGAACCTGGGTATAACGAGGAAACCCCTTTAACACTGTGAAAATAACGCGTCGTCTTTTTGCTTGTGGCGTTATATCTGTAAATGCCCGAATCAGCATATAAAAACCAA
Source organism: Mucilaginibacter sp. P5_A6 (assembly GCF_056400585.1). Classification (NCBI taxonomy): domain Bacteria; kingdom Pseudomonadati; phylum Bacteroidota; class Sphingobacteriia; order Sphingobacteriales; family Sphingobacteriaceae; genus Mucilaginibacter; species Mucilaginibacter sp. P5_A6. The sequence continues at coordinate 20,700 of NZ_JBFUKZ010000009.1, forward strand.
AAGTCTGTAGCGCTGCTGCGTTCAATTTTTTGAGGATCATTAACGGGTAGCTTCAAAGGACGTGACAATAATGACATATCATTATTAAACCGTTCGGTTTCCGGATCATAGAAACAGAAGCCGGGAGGAGTTGATATCCATAATTTTTTATCAGGGCCTTCAAAAATGCTTCTTATATAATCGAAATTAATAGAATTTTTGTTACTTGCGTCGTGCCTGAATACTTTAAAGTTATAACCGTCATACCTGTTGAGACCGGAAGAAGTACCAAACCACATAAACCCCTCAGAATCCTTAAAAATGCTGGTGATCTGACTGTGCGACAACCCGTTACTTATATCAAGGTGCGAAAATCGGTATTGATTGCTTTGCGCAAAATTGTTCGTGTAAGCAAAAAACAACACTGAAACAACAATATAAAATTTTACACGCATCAAAATTTAGTTGAGATCTTCGAGATCATGAACCTGGCCCTTAGCAAGCCGGTACACTAAGATAGCATAAAAGTAAGATAAATTCGTAATTAACGAGGTAAAGTGGCAATTCCTTATCTGATCTGGAGGTTCCGAAGGCCTTGACCAGGTAATTCCGAGCCACTCGGAGCACCAGTTTGTGTAATGTCGAATCTAAAAGCATCTTTAACTTCAATCGTTTAATATGATCAAAGTGTAGAGAAATTGCTTTCCCTGTATTTCTGGAACGCGTGATCAAGGTCACCGGAACGTCTAGTATCGGAGCGGAAAGCGCCTATATGGCAATATTGAAACTGCGTTTTTGATGCTCTTAGAGCGGCTTTTTAATTCTCATTTTGCAGTTTTTTAGGTATTTTCGTACATTTGTAGTGTGACGATTTAAGGCTAATATTGTGTTGTATAAATCGTTGAATGATCTTTTATAAATTTATAACTTATTATAATTCAGGGGCTTACAGACGCGGTTCGATTCCCGCTCTGAGTACTGAAGTTAATGTCAAACGCTTCATTAAGCCCTTAAATCAATGATTTAAGGGCTTTTTTTGTTATAAATCCCTCCAAAAGATAGACAGCCCAAACGGGGATCAGTCCGAAAAGGGATCAAGTGGAATTCTTGGGGGGGATAGATTTCTAAGCATAGATTTTAGCTAATCGGAATAAAAAGAAAGTAGTATCTCTTACTCCTCTTGAAGTAGCTCTGAACGCTTTTACCTTGGCGTTGAAGGATTCGGCAGCAGCATTGGTGCTTCGGTTGTTGAAGAAGTTCAGAATAGAGAGGTAATGATTTTCGATGGACCTTGAAACGGTCTTAAATGATTCAATACCAGCAGCCTCCACATCGTTATACCAGATCGCAAGTCGTTTAAAAGCCTGCTGCTTACTCTTGCAGATGGTAAAGATGTTTCCCAGTCGCATGGCCGGCTCATAGGCTTTATATAATTCCGGATACCTGGGGAACAGGATATCTGCTCTTTCCTTTTGTGAACCCGTCCATTTGGATCTGTGTTTATTTGATAGAATATAAACGACTTCCATTAAAGGTAACCAACTATTCCCTTTTTTTCGCAGTTTTTCTCCAGAAAGGAAATTAGATGAAGTGTAAAGTTCCTGCGTTAATCTTTACTGTTGAAAATGACAGCTTAGCCGTTTGGAAGTTGTGAGGATTCCGAAGAATCGTTTGCGTTATTCACGATGTTATCTTATTTGATCACTGTTCTGTTGGCGATTTATTTTAGCGAAGAGCAATTTGCGGGGGGCTAAATAACTAAAGGGCAATTTAAAACCAGCTTTACTAATGTAGTCAATGCCTTAATAAAGACGACTTGCAAGCTTAAAGAAATTATATAAAAGGAATGAGCCCGGTAAAATACCGAGCTCATCTTATGAATAATTAAATTAAGTTCGTGGTAACTTTTGGGGTGCACTTCATTTTTACACAGCCCTCTTTCTTTTACAGATATAGCTCGATGATTACATTATACAAAGACGGATCAATCGCCGAAGCCCATAATTATTGCTGCGCTAATCCGTAGCCATTAGTTACCTTACCTTTGGATTTGCTGACCGTTTCAGATGGAATGGGCCAATAAACTCGTGGCGGGTCACCGGCTGATGTTATGCCCGAAAGAATGTTTCTTTGGTACACGGTAACAGCATTGGCCAAATCAACTCCCCAGTTAGTTTTAGTATAACCATCGGTTTGTAAAGCAGCAGCTTCTGTACCGGCAGGGTCAATATAGCGGAACAAGCCTTGTATGGCTACGTTGTGGGTTGTACCAACTACCTTACTGGCAACAGTTGCATTTGCACTATAATTGTACTGCCCCCTCCATGCCGGATAGGCAGCCGGGTTAGTCAGGGTATCTGTTGCCGCGCAATCATAAGTTAGCGGATTAGTTAATGCAACCTTCTTGATCCATATATAGGCCGGAAAATCATTGCCATTGGCAAAGTGATGGTATCCAAGGGTTTTTATATCGTTAATGGTTGCAGCCATTTCCTGTTGAACTGCTATGGCCCTTTCAGCGTAAGTGCCCGAACGAATCAGGTCCCAGCGGCGCGTCCCTTCGCCAAGCAGCTCAAGTTTACGCTCCTCCAATATGGCATCTTTTAATGTCTGACCTGCAACGTTAATGTTGTGCTGTGTATTGCCAAAAGCCCGCTGCCTTATCTGGTTAACCAGGGTAACAGCATCATTTTCCCCCAATTCAGCTTTAACTTCCGCCAGCATTAAAATAACGTCGGCCATTCTTAAAATAGGCCAGTTTATGCCCGATGCCCGCTGCGAGGCTACGTTTGGAGTAGCCATACGGTTATCGTCCCATTTATTGGTGGCTATACCGCCCAGGCTTTTACTGCCCGGCTTAAAGGCTATCATCTTTTCATTTCCGTCGCCATTGCTTGCTGTAACTGTGGCGCTGGCATCCCTGCGGTGATCTGCATTCTCATACTCGCCATAATAAACAGTAGGAATAATACGCAGTGCACCGAAAGTTTTTGTGGGTGCACTTACAGATGAGCCACCATCAGACGGACGGCCAAAAGCATATGGGTATTCGCTGGTAGTTGTAAGCGTACCGCCTTGTATGTTACCTATTTCAAATATTGATTCGGGGCTCACCGTTAAATCATTAAAATATTGGAAGTGGCGCTGGAACGGGTTGTTGATGTTCGCGCCCCTGCTGTCGGTAGTGATCAAACCAGCAGTGCCTTTGTTATCAATAGCTTTCTGTAGGTAAGTTTTTGCTGTTTGATAGTAGGTTAGGTAATCGGTACGGCGGGCGTATACGCATTTGTTGGCCTCGGTGCCTTTTTTGGTAAAGGTAACGTTGCCGTACAGCCCGCTTACATCAGTCCGTATGGTTTGATATCCACCGGCAAAAAGTGCTATCTGACCAATCAAAGCATCGCAAAATGTGCGCGACATGCGCTCCTGGTTGATATTGCCCTGGCCTATACTGTACATCAGTGGCTCTGCCTTTTTAAGGCCATCAATCAAACTGTCGTAAATATCAAAGCGTGAGGCTAACGAATAATCACTGGCGCTTGTATTTTCATAGCCATACGGCACATCGCCAAAATGCAGTGTTAATTGAAAATAACAGAACGCCCTCATGGTTATGGCTTCACCATACAGTTGTGTCCAATCGGTGGTTTTACCGGCAGCTACATCAGCTTTATAAGCGTCTTTGGCGGCTATGACGTTAGCTAACCTGCTGGCCAGTGCAAGCGTTTGATAAAGAGAGTTAAACCCGGTTGCAACTACGTCAACCCCTAACTGATCGGAACGGCCAATGGCATTCAGGTTATTTGTTGACCCATCTTCAGGGTAATATTCCGCGTCCGATCCAACGGGATCATTCCAGCGGTAAACGCCCATAATGCAATTTTGACGGTAGTTGGAATAGCACCAGGAAAGTGATTTGAAGGTTTCGGAAGTTGTTGTGGTAACAAAATTATCATCCACACTGGATGGCGATGTTACATCCAGATAACTTTTTTTACACTGGGTAAAAGATAGACACAAGGCAACTGCGGCTATATATTTTATATATGTTTTCATGTTTTGTGTTTAAGCTGTTAGAAATTAAGGTTTACTCCTACAACAAATGACCGTGCACGGGGATAGGAACCAAAATCGTAGCCAGTGGTTGGATAAGGCGAACTATTGGCATTGTCATTAACGCCTACTTCCGGATCGAGCCCGCTGTACCCGGTAATGGTAAGCAGGTTATAAACGCTGCCATATACACGCAGGCTGCCGGTGCCAACTTTTTTCAGGACAGATTTAGGGACAGTATATCCCAAAGTAAGCGTGTTAAGGCGAAGGAATGAACCTTTTTCGATACCCAGGGTTGATGTAACTCCCGTTTCGCTGTAAGCCAGAGGCAAATTGGCATTTGCGTTTGCTGCGTTAAACTCATCAGGTGTTTGTAACCGAACAAGCTGGCCATTAACAACATTGTAAATTTTGTAGGCGTTGGCCATGATAGCCAGTTTGTTTTCATAAACGCCTGCTTCCTTAGGGCCATACAACGATGCCAGTTTATTGGCATTGTAAATATCGTTACCTACACTGTAATTGAAGTTTAGCCCCAGGTCGATATTTTTATATGCAACACTAATATTAAAGCCACCTGTAAACTTCGGAGTGGTTTTGCCAATAACAGAAAGATCTTTATCGTCTATTTTACCGTCGTTATTCAAGTCTTTATACTTAGGCAGGCCCGGATAAGCGATCTGGCCGGTCGGACGATCGGTTCCTGTGGCAAGCCCATGCACTACGCCGCCAGAAACGCTTGTAAGGTCGGGCACACCGGTTTTTAGCGTATATAAGCCATTGCTGTAGGTAAAGTCATTAGGGGTGTAAAAGCTATCATAAGTTAAGCCGCGTACCAGGCCAACAGGCTGGCCTACTACAAGCTGGTAATCTGATGCCGGGTAAGTTGCGCTGCCTGCCCAGCTTGTACCATATAGCCCGGTCACGTTACCAGCAAGCTTGTCTACCTTGTTTTTATTAAAAGTAATGTTACCACCTGCAGTAACCCTCCAATTTTGGTTTTTGAATACCGTACCTAAAAGCGACAGTTCTACGCCCCGGTTACTTATTTGCCCGATATTGGCATAAGTGTAGGTGAAGCCGGTAACACCAGGTATGGTAGTTTGGGTAAGTACGTCTTTAGTGGTATTCCAATACACATCAACAGTACCCGATAACCTATCACCAAACAAACTGAAATCCGTTCCAATATCGCGGGTAACGGTAGTTTCCCATTTCAAATTTGCATTAGATAAAACGGTAGGGTTGCTTAACGAATATGCTGCAAGGGTAGTGTGGTTGATGTCGTACTGGTTTCTTGGATCAGTTACAGATCCCCATGATTGTGTGTTAAGCCCCGTAGGGATATTATTATTACCAACGGCGCCGTAAGATGCGCGAAGTTTCAAATTGTCGACCCAATTAACATTTTTCATGAAAGGTTCCTGCGATATCCTCCATGCAAATGCACCGCCCGGAAAATATCCCCAGCGGTTGTTACCGGCAAACCTGGAAGATCCATCGGCACGGAATGTGAGTGTCAATAAATACTTGTCCTTGAAGTTATACATGGCACGGGCAAAGTATGAATTAAGACGGTCGGGGGTATTTACGCTGGATGAAAACGCGAATGAGTTTTTTGTCCTGTCGTATTGGTTGATCTGGGCAAAGGCTGTTTGCCTGGTAAAGTTTGATGGAAAGTAATTTGCCTGTATAGAAATGCCGGTACCTCCCGAATTGAAGAACTCCGTACCTGCCAATAAATTAATTTTATTGTCCTTATTAATATTAAACTCGTAGCCCAATGTGTTGGCCCAGCGCAGGCCCCAACTGTCGTTTTTGCGATAGTCGGCATTACCGGCATACAATTTATTACCGGTTGCATCGTCGTTATAGCCATTATAAGTAGCGCCCGACCAATATTTACGCTGTGTCCAGGTGCCGTTTCCGCTGAAATCGGTATGGTAGGTTAAGCCTTTAATGATCCACCAATTCAATGAAGCTATCCCCACAAAATTTGAGGAAAGGCTAAGCGGGTCGTAATCACTGATACGTGCTACAGGACTATAGCTATCCCATAAAGCGTTTTTACCGTATTGCGATATATTGTTGCTTGCAGTTAATGCAGACAGATTGCCTAAAATATGGTTGGTGGCAATAGGGCGAAAGCGATATGCAGAAGATAATATTGATCCGCTGCCGCTGGTAACACTTTCATCGCCAAGTGTTGGTGTATTGGCGTAGCGGGTGTTAATGTCAAACGTAACATTGTCAAATATTTTTTGGGTAAGTTTAAATGCTGCTGTTGCCCGGCGCTGATATGATTGCAGTTTCATCCCCTCATCATCGCTGTAAGTGGCGGAGAACAGTATTTTTGTTTTGTCGGTGCCTCCAGTTATTGTAAGGGAGTGGTTCCATGATACCGACTGTTTATAGGCTTGCTTTTGGATATCATCTGTTGCAAGGTTCTGGTAACTCTCTATTCCACCAGTATTACTGCCTGCATTTGCGCCCAGGCTGTATAATTGCTCAACGGGTGTTTGATAAGCAGTTCCGTTTGCAGCCGCGTTAGCCCACACATATTGCAGATAATCATAGGGGCTTAGTGCTTGTAAATATTTGCTTGGCGTATTAATTTTAACATAGCCATTATAGCTTACGCTGGTTTTGCCTGCTTTTGCCGATTTTGTGGTAACAAGCACCACCCCGTTTGCACCGCGTGAACCATAGATTGCTGCGGATGAGGCGTCTTTTAACACGTCAATACTTTCTACCTGGTCGCCGGGAATATCATTTAAATTGCCCGGTACCCCATCAATAAGTACCAATGCCTGGTTGCTTTGTGATATCGAAGTTCCGCCGCGTACACGAATGTTAACACCTGCACCCGGGCGGCCATCCTGCGAGGTAATGTTTACCCCCGGCAACTTACCCTGCATGGCCTGTGCCACGTTAGGAACCGGCGTAGCGGCAATGTCCTTCCCACTAACAGAGGCTACAGCACCGGTTAAATCGCGTCTTTTAACCGTACCGTAGCCTATAACCACAACCTCATTCAGGTCTTTTAGGCGTCCCTCCAGTGATATGTTAATGGTTGTACGGTTGTTGATGGTTTCTTCAATGGAAGCGTAGCCAATAAAAGAAAACACCAGTATATCCTGGCCGGGTTTAACTTTTAAGCTGTAATGGCCATCCGCATCGGTAATTGTGCCGGTTGACGTACCTTTAATGGTTATGCTTACGCCCGGTAATGACCGGGCACGTTCGTCTGTGACGGTTCCACTCACTGTTTTGTCTGCCTGGGCAAACAGCCGGCAGGTCATCGCCAGCAAAAAAAAGATGCTGAGTACAAAGCTTCGGTTAAGAAGCCGGATCTTTTGACGCCCGGGCCCGGCATTGAATAATAATTGTTCAGGTAAATTCATTATTAAATTGGTTTGATAATTGGATTATAAATTAGATGGGACTGAATTGGACAATGCAGGCAAAACGAACATCGATCTGCCGGTTTTTTATCAGTAAAAAAGTGTCGGTCATGCCTTTGCAATAAGTTTAAGCTGTAACGGCTCTATTTGTCCGGTCTGCATTTTTAGCCGAATCGAAGGTTAGGTGGGTGTTGTGATTGCACATGAATAAAACGTCGCGCAATAATTGAAAAAAAAAGTAAAATTTTTCTCATAGCAAAAAAGTTAAGTCGCCGACTATTGGTTGTTGCCGGCAAGGTTAATATTGTTTATAATTAGTGATCAGCATCGATGCCCGGATAGGCCAGGTGATCGGTGTGTTAAAAACAAACCTATATAAATATGCCCCACAACAGGGTTGAAATTTGGCCAAAATGGTTTAAAATTAGTTCAATAAGGGTGTTTTTTGTACTTAAAGGACAATTGGGTGCGTTTTAGCGCTTAGTTTAGCGCAGGCCCCCTTGTTAAAATAATTTGAATTAAAATATCAGGGAAACATGGAACTTTGGTTTATGTACACTTTCCACGTGTATCCTGAATTGGTGGGTTGCTATGAGGCTATTGAATGATCTCTGGAGATGACTTTGGCGTTTTTTGATAATCGGAAGGAGAAATATTGAACTTTGCTTTAAAACAGGTAGCAAAGTATTTGGGGCTGTTAAACCCTACGGCATAAGCAATTTGGGAGATATTATCGCTGCCGGCGTCCAGTAATTGCTGCGCCCGTAAAAGCCTGTGATCGCGAACAAATTCAACTGGGCTGAGCTGGGTAAGGCTTTTCAGTTTACGATAAAAAGTTTGCCTCGACATGTTGATCACTTCGGCAACCGACTCGATATTAAAATCAGGTTTGTCCATACCTGCATCAATCAGTTCTAATACCTTTTTCAAAAATATTTCATCTTTTGATGTTACTATGATATCCCCCGGATTTAAACTCACTACTGCCTTACCGCTCATCATTTCATTAACCAGCCTGCTCCGGCGTTCTATAATGTTTTTAAGGGTAGTTAACAAAAAGCTGGTGTCAAAGGGCTTTGTAATGTAGTAATCGGCTCCGTAATTTAAACCCGCTATCTGGCTTTCAACAGCTGTTTTAGCGGTAAGTAATACTACCGGTATATGGCTGGTGGCGGCATCATTCCTTATCTTACCCAATAGCTCCAGTCCATCCATCCGCGGCATCATTACATCACTTAAAATTACGTCAGGCTGTAGTTTCAATATTTTTTCCCAGCCTTCAACGCCATCAGCAGCAGTTTCTATACGGTACTTACCGCTTAACTGCATCCTGATCAATTCGCGCATATCCTGATTATCTTCTACCAAAATCAGTAAGGGTTCGTTATTTAGCCCCGCAAAAATGATTTGTTCATTCTTAAGATCGGTATGGGATGGCTGTAATGATACGGAGCTTTGTTTGCCTTTAGGCACAGAATCACCAACCGGAGCCATGGTTTTAACAGCGTTTACCGGCAAGGTTACCCGAACCCAAAAGCCCCTGGGCTCTCTGTTCTGGGCGCTGATAGTTCCGTGGTGAAGTTCAACCAACTCTTTCGACAAGGCCAGCCCAATGCCCGTACCCTTTAAATGGCCGGTATCAGGGTGTGAGCCTTCGGTATAAAGGTCAAATAAGCTATCAATTTCCGAAGGGAGCACTCCGCACCCCTCATCAGTAATATCAATTATCATATCGCCGGTGTCCTTCATCTGCAAGTGCACTGTGATTTTTTTTCCTTCGGGGGTAAACTTGTAGGCGTTGCCGATCAGGTTATATAATACGGTTTCAATTTTTTCAGGATCCAGCCAAACCATGGCTGTATCTACATCTGTTTTAAAGGCAAATTCAATATTTTTCAGTTGTCGCATCTCTTCAAAATAACCGGCCACATCTGTAATAAGCTCTACCATATTGACAGCCGAAAGATTTAATTTTGCCTTGCCGCTTTGCACCTTCCTGAAATCCAGCAATTGGTTTACAAAACGGACCATACGGTTTGCGTTGCGCTGAACAATTGTCAGGTATTGACGATCATCCCTGCTGAGGTATGCTCGTTGTACAAGCTCATTAATAGGATTGACAATAAGCGTAAGCGGAGTACGCAGCTCGTGCGAAATATTGGTAAAAAAACTCAGCTTTAATTCGGTCATTTTCTGCTCAACGGCTACCTTCTGCTTTAACTTCAGTACGTTTAAAGCGTTTTGCCTGATAGCGGTCAGGATTGCGCAAATGATAATAGCATAAATAAAATATGCCCACCAGGTTGCCCAGGGCGCAGCAAGCACCGTAATTGTCAGGCTTTTATAAGGGACGTTTATAAACCTGTCGGGATCATTACATTTTACTTCGAAAGTATAGTTGCCGGCGGGGAGGTTGGTATAAGTGACCCGCTGTTGGTCGCTATCCTCATGCCATTCGTTATCAAACCCCTTTAAACGATAAGCGATGGTTAAGTGATTACCCGAGCGGTAATCCAAAATAGCATAGTCAAGGCTAAAAATATTTTGATCATGTTTTAACCTGACACCATCAGCATAGTTAATATCGTGATTAAGGATCCGGGTGCTATCTTTGATCCCTACATCTTTATTGTTCACCTGCAGGTTGGTTAGCACTAAATTTGCTTTAATCGCATCGTTTTTAACCTGGCCCGGATCGAAAATCATATAGCCCCTTACTGCACCAAACACCAGTTTGCCATCTTTTGTTGCCTGGCATGAACTTTCAGAAAACCCTTTTTTGGGAATACCATCATAAGAATTGAAATTTTTGAACTTTCGGGTATTCAAATCAAACATAGATAAACCGGCCTTAGTAGCCAGCCACAAATGATGATATCCATCGCCGATACAACTCATTACGTAATCATTAGCTAAACCTTGTTTTGAAGTGTATGCTTTAAACTTTTGCTGGCCGGTTTGCGGGTCGCCAACAGCCTGGTTTAACCCGCCGCCAGATGTTACAAGCCACATTTGGTTTTTGCTATCGCGATAAATATGCTGAATATCGTTATTGCCCAGGCTTTGAGGATTGCCGGGGACTTTCTTGTAAGTTTCGTATAAAAGTTTACCGTTTTTATAATTCAGAATTACCAGGCCACCTGTGGTTGCTATCCATAAACGCCCTTTCACATCGGTTGCTAAATGCCTTATTTTAAGACAGGTTTGCGGGTACCCGGTTCCGTTTTCAGAAAGCCTTGTGAATGAAATGTTACCATTGTTCCTATTGAGCAAACATAGCCCGTTATCAAACGTACCTATCCAGATACGCCCGTCCTTGTCTTCTTTTATCGAATAAATTTCATCGCTGTTAATGGATGCCGGATCGGAGGGGGCATAGCGGTAGTTTATCAGCCGGTAATGAAGCTCTGAAGAATCGGTAGGCGTAGCCTGATATAAGCCTTTAGTTTTAGTTCCCATCCAAATAACCCCGTTATGGTCCTGCGTAATACAATAAACCCCACCAATATTCTGCCCTACAAAATTTGTGAAAGTTACCGGTAGCCGTTTCCCGTTTTTGTAAACTAAAACCTGCCCGTTTTTTAATCCAAACCATAGTCTGTTTTGCCGGTCGGCACAAATTCCTCTCACCTCATTATCTGATTGGAAGTCGGCATGCTCATTTAGTAAACTGGTTTGAAAAACGTTTGGCGGAAAAATTATTTTTTCAAGGCCATGTTCATCTGTATGCAACCAGAAGATACCGGCAGGGTCATAATATACGGTAGTTACGAGGTTTGAAAAACGCCGGCTATTTGAACCGGGCTCATTATAAAAGTAGTTAAACTGTTTTGAAACATTATTATAATAGCCAAATCCGCCATCTCTGAGCACACACCAAACAACACCATTTTTATCTTCTATCACCTTAAAATGATTAGCAAAATTGGTTTTTTGGGCATCGTTTTTTTGAACAAATGTTGTGAATGTTTGAGTTAGCAGATCAAAGCGGATAGCCCCTTTTGTGCCCGGTTCAATCCAAAGCCCGCCTGAATGGTCTTCGAAAATTGCATGTAATGATTCGCCAGCATGATAAATCGTGCGCGATAACAGACCAATCCCTAAAGTAAATGATAGCAGTTCGCCGTTTCCCGTTGTTAAATAAGCTTTTGTATGGCTGCGGTTAACCAGTATTGCATTTATATCAGCAGTACTTATTCTTTGTTTGGAAAACTGTTTTTCCTGCTTATCATACAAATACAAGGTGCCGCTTTTTGTGCCAAAAAATAGCTGCGATTTGCTTTCGGCAACACAGGTAAATGCTTCTTCAGGATGTTGATCTAAATCAGCTATTTCATAGCTGCCGTTTTTTTGCCGTTTTTCAAGGCATACAAGGCCGTGCTCTGTCCCTATCCATTTCTTCCCCTCACTATCCCCGTAAAAAAATTTAAACTTTTTTGAAGGCAGCTTTGAAGTTGACGTAGCGTTTTGCACATAACTCCTGTAGCTTATTCCCGCGCTATTGATCCTGCTAACGCAAATAATTCCGTTGTTTAATGTACTAACCCATAGAGCGTCCTGATCCAGGGATAAGATCTTATCAAAAATGATCTTCTCTTTTAGGTTGAGGATAAGAGCGAGTGAAAGAAAGCGACCTGTCTTTTTATCGAACCGATAGATCTGGGAATCATAAGCTTTGATCCAAAGATGATCGTAGTTGTCTTCGGTAATCTGATCGATACGATTATTATTGATTTGCGACGAATCGCCGGCTAAAGACTTGAAGACCGTGAATTTGCGCCCATCAAAGCGGTTAAGGCCATCCCAGGTGCCAAACCACATATATCCCTGCCGGTCTTTAAATATTGATGCAATAACATCATGAGATAAGCCGTCTTCGGTTGAGTAATGTTCGGTTATGCAATGTATTTGGCAAAACGCAGCTCCGGTTAATAACCAAAACAAAAACATGCATAAAAAACACCTGAACTTCATATAATTTCTACCTCACTAAAAACATTGACTTACAATTAGGCTATATTGGCAGATTGCCACACGGTTAAATCTATAAATTTTATTTTGCTTATCATACCCCTGAATTTTCACTGCACCATCATATAATTTATTACCCCATAGTTATTTGTCAATAGGCGTAACCCTAAACCAGTCAAAATCAGCATAGCCCGAATCATTGATTTGTGTATCGCGTGTACAGAATATGCCAACCTTAGCGCCTATCCATCGCCCCACTTCTGCCTGGAACGTTTCGCCTGCATTAATGAACGTTTGCCCATCTGTACTATAGCTAAAATCGCACTTTGCCCCGGCACTTACCTTTACGCGCAGCCACACAGCAGGCTTATCCAGTTTAGTAATGGTTTTCTCTTCTTCGGCGTTGCCTTTATCTGCATCTTTGCAATGATCAAACACCAGGTATACGCCATCTTTTTTATTTTTTACCGCTATGCTGGCGTAGCTGAAACCCATGATAGTTAAACCAGCTTTCTCTTCCAGTTTAATATTGGGGCTGAAGGTCATTTTGGTTGTAGCTTCAAACTCGCCGGCCATAAATTTCTGCAGCAGCACATTACCGGCTCCCCAAAGGTTTTTAGCACCGTCAGGCATCTTATCCGAATAAAGCCTTAGCGCGCCTTTGCCCGGGTTCAGATAATACCAGATGGCTCGTGTGTTAGCCATCCACTGCCACTGCAGGCCGAGGGTGTTGCCGTTAAACTCATCGCTTTCAAACGGCGTTTCAACAGGGTAAGTTTTACCAACATTTGGCTTTTTGTAAACCAGTACAGGTTCGCCTTTACCATCGCCATCTTTATCTGTACCTATCACCGGCCAGTTATTTTTCCAAACCATAGGCTGCAGGTGTACCACGCGGCCGTATTGCTCTTTATCCTGAAAGTGCAGGAACCAGTCTTCACCGGTTTGTGTGGTTACCCAGGCACCCTGATGCGGGCCATTAACGGTTGTTTTACCTTGGTCCATCACTACTTTACGCTCGTAGGGGCCATAAATGTTATTTGACCTTAATACCAGCTGCCATCCGGTAGGTACCCCACCCGCCGGTGCAAAAATGTAGTAATAACCATTCCGCTTGTAAAATTTAGGCCCTTCAATGGTTGGGTCGGTTTCGTGGCCATCATAAACTATTACGCCGACATCAGTTACTTTGGTGCCATCCGCATTCAGTTTATTTACAGCGATAACACTTTTAATACCGGCACGGCTGCCGGCAAAGCCATGCACCAGGTACATCTGCCCGTCATCATCCATCAGCGGGCAGGGGTCAATCAAACCTTTGCCTGCGTAAACCATTACGGGGTTACTCCAGGGCCCGGCCGCGTTTTTGGATTTTATAAGGTAAATGCCATAATCAGGATCAGGATAATACAGGTAAAACTCACCTTTGTAATAACGTAGTGCAGGAGCCCAAACGCCATCACCGTGACGGGGAATATCGAAATGATCAAAAGGTGGCTGGCGTACCAGGGCGTGGCCAATGATGCTCCAGTTCACCAGATCTTTTGAATGTAATATGGGCAACCCCGGTATATCCTCAAAACTGGATGAAACAAGATAAAAGTCATCGCCTACACGTATCGCGTCCGGATCAGAATAATCGGCATTCAGCACCGGGTTTTTATAGGTGCCGTTGCCCTGGTCGGCAACCCATACTTTAGATATATAGTTACTTTTTGCTACAGGTTTTACCTGCGCGTTAGCAAAAGGTACAGTGGCAGCAAAAGCCAGCATGCAGATGGTGTGTTTCATAATTATTTAGCTTCCGGGTCCCAGTTATCACTGCCGTCAAGGATGTTCTTAATTGTATACTGTTTTGCTTCCTGATCTGTTAGCTGGTGCGACCACTGTACGCGGGCTTTAGGGTTAGCGCCCGGTCCGGTGTTTTTATATTCGGCATAATAGGCTGTCTTTTCCTTATCCGGGAACATGCTGTCACCTTTCCACGGGTCCCAGCCCTGGGGAATGATGTGTGCGCCCATTTCAGTGTTCAGAAATACCGTTTTGGCATATGATCTCCAGGGCCTGCCCAGGTATTCCTTGTTTACCGATTCATCGGCGATCAGCTTACAGTTCATCAGCACATAACCATATTTTTGCAAGGAAGTAGTGGCCGCTGCGGTGATATAGGAGTTAACCAGGCTTTTAATAATGCAGCGCTGGAAAACAACGGTAGCCTCGCCAAACAGGAAATCTGTAGTGCCTTCAATATAACAATCCTGAAATAACTCACGCGATGTAGCGGTGGCGGTATACAGCGTATCCTGGTTGCCCAGCAGCTTGCAGCTACGCACAATGCAGCGGTCGCCTTCTACATGCAGTGCCACGGCTTGTCCCACCCGGCCGGCCGAATTGATAATGGTGAGGTTTTCTGCCGTAAAATTATTGCCGGCAACCAGTACAGTGTAAGAGGTGTAAGTTGAAAATTTATCCCTGCCAAAGGCGTCTTTACCACCAGGTACGGGTTTACCCGAATAGTCATCATTGGTGATAATGGTATTTTCTTTATCCTCACCAATAAGTGAGATATGTGTTTTCCACGATGGTATTACCAGCTTTTCGTGATAGATACCTTTTTTGATGTGGATAGGCACCTGTATGGCGCCCAAATCACGAACGGCGTTTATCGCTTCCTGTATGGATTTAAAATCACCGCTACCATCCTGCGCCACGGTTATTTCTTTGTAAACCTTAGTAACAGGCTGTGCCCGGCAAACTGCAACTGCCGCCAGCAGTAACAAGCTAAGTATGATATTTTTCATATTATGTTATTTTTTTCCTTCCAACCATTCAATTTCTGTAGCTGCAAGTATAAAAGCGCCAATACCTTTGGCATCATTGGTAATTACCTTTTCACTCAGGTAATAAGCGTAGCTGCCATCACGGTAAGGCTTACCGCCCAGTCCGCCTACCTGAACAGTGCCATCCAACACCATAAGGCCCTTGTTGTCGATACGGATAAATTTTTTAATAATACCTGCATACCCTTTCCGTGCCACAGGCATATAGCTTGCGGGCAGATATTTTTGACGTACAGCCTTAGCCAGCGTATACACAAACATACATGATGCAGACGCTTCCTGGTAATTACCTTTTTCAGCTCCTTTGTCCAGTACTTCGTACCAAAGTCCGGTAGGTTTATCCTGCCATCGCTCCACTGCCACGGCATAACGCTGCAGGATGGCCAGCAGTTCCTTACGCCTGGGATGATCAGCCGGAAATTGATCCAATGCATCAACCAGCGCCATGCCGTACCAGCCCATAGCCCGTCCCCAAAAGTTTGGTGAATGCCCGGTTTGCGGATCCGCCCAGCGCTCTTTCTTTGATGCGTCCCAGGCATGGTACAGCAATCCTGTTTTTTCATCCAGCGAATGTTTTTCCATTAATATGAACTGGTGGGCAATATCATTGAAAGCTGTATCCTCGCGAAAAGTGGCCGCATATTCGGCGTAAAATGGCTCGGCCATGTATAGGCCATCTAGCCACATTTGGTTCGGATAACGTTTTTTATGCCAAAAACCACCATCGAATGTACGGGGCTGCGTACGCAATTGTTCGCGCAATGTTTGCACAGCTTTCAGGTACTTATCCTGGTGTGTTTGCTGGTACAGCATCAGCACATTGCGGCCGCAAAGGATAAAATCGAGGTTATGATCGGACAGATTATACGTACGGATACTGCCGTCTGGCTGCACGAATTTATCCATACAGTGTTTTATAAAATCGAAATATTGCTTGTCGCCGGTTTGATGCCAGATGTTTTCGAATCCCTTCAATATAACACCCTGGTCATAAGTCCATTTGTTGCCTGTTGGCAGGCTGTCTTTCCAGATAGTCATCACGGTATGGGCCATTTGCTGTGAATAGGGCCTGGCTGATTGTGCACTGAGCGCTTGAACTGTTAACAATATAAAACCAAGTATTTGCAGGCGTAAAAAGCTTTTCATCATGGTGTTTATTTAAATATTTTAGTTAGAAACTGATCAATGTTGTTTACCATAGGGTTAAACCAGGGCTGATATAGACAAAAGGTGTGCGGCGTATCTTTAAAATTATCAATCCGTACATATACGCCTTTCTTATCCATCATCTCTTTAAATACATCACGACCGGCATGCATTCTGTCAACCGCGCTATTCAGGAACAGAAAAGGGAGCTTATTACGTTCGGCATAAGTAAGGGGGCTGGCCGCTGTCCAGATATCAAGGTTTTCGGTCCGTTTATAGCCTATCCACATGGTTGAGGCCGCAACCGTTTGCTGATTTTGAGTTTCCCAGGCGTCGGGCGACACAAATGTGAGCGTGCCATCAATATCGATCACGGCCTGTACCGAACTTGAATAACCTTTGTTAGAATCCAGCGCATCGAATTTATCTGAACCTGAAGTCATTCCTACTAATGCGGCCAGCTGCCCGCCAGCCGAAAAGCCCAAAACAGCGATCTTATTTGTATTGATATTAAATCTTTTCGCGTTAGCGTGCAGCCATTGTATTGCCGATTTGATATCATTCACCGCCGCGGGATAAAGCGCTTCGGTAGACAGGCGATATTCTACCGTAAAGCTGGCATAACCTAAAGCTGCCAAATGTTGTGCCAGCGGAATATGCTGTGCACGATTACCCGAACGCCAACCGCCGCCATGTATGATAATGATTGCGGGCGTAGGCTTTTTTTTAGCTGCCGATGGCGTAAAGGCATCAATATGCAGCTCGTGGCTGCCCACTTTGCCATAAACCAGATTACGCACCTCGGTTACTGCTTTGGAAGGGCTATCTGGAACGATCTTAATGAAAGGGTATTTCTTTACATTGTTTCTAAAATCGCGGGTAATGTTAAAAGAGGTATCCGGGGTAGTGGTTAGCCATTCCCCGGATTGCGCCGAAACATTTGTAAATGCAAGCTGGCCTAAAGCTAAGCCCAATAAGAGGATTTTGCTTTTCATGATGCTACCTGTTTAATCCCCTATCAGATCCTACTATATGGCTATTGATTTCAGGTGACAACCTGCGCAAGTCCGCCAGTACAATTTCGGCCATTTTGCGGGCACCCAGTTCATTGAAATGGGTATCGTCTTTTTTCCCGTCGGGGTAATTTGGATTTTCGCCGGGCTGCAGGTGATTGTATAGCCATTTAGCCCCTTCAGGGCCAAAGCGCTGTACCAGCGCCATGCTTTCCTGGTCAAGATCTATCAATTGCACACGCTTCTCTGTAGCTACATCGCGTACAATCCGGGCGTAACGGGCATGGGTATCCACTACTGTGCCTGTGCTGTCAAAACTGCGTCGTGTTACCGGGGTGATCAGTACAGGTATTGCTTTCTTGCTCCGGGTTTGATCAATATAGAGGATCAAATTATTTTTGAATTCCGTTTCTGTAGTAGCTGATTTTTTGGTGGGCACCTCATCGTTATGACCAAATTGTATCAGCACATAATCCTCTGCATTCAAATTATCGGTGATCTGCTTCCAAAGGCCGTCAGTCATGAAAGTGCGGGTGCTGCGGCCATTTTGGGCCTTGTTGACTACCACAACGGTTGAGTCGAAAAAAAATTTGAAACTCATGCCCCATCCGGTTTCGGGATATGCATTTACCTTTTTATCAGCCATTGTTGAATCGCCTGCTAAAAAAATGGTTAACTTTTTTTTAGGCGGAATAAAGCTTAATGCTATGCCGCCCAGCATCATAATTGCCAGGCTAAACCGATAGATTTTACTTTGACGCGGTTTCTTCATGATGATGTTATAGTTATTTGGTTAGCAGTTTTTCGGGGATGATGTTCATTTCAATCAGCCACATTTCGCATAATTTAGTCCATAACTCAGTCGACCCAGAATTATTGCGCAGCGCTATGGCATGTGCGCCTTGCGGAAATGCGTGAAAACTTACCGGCACGTTGTTTTGCAATAGTGACTGATAAAACATCAGGCTGTTCATTGGGTTTACTGCTTTATCATTAACGGCATCGGCAATAAAGCATGGGGGCGTGGTGCTGCTTACGTTAAGCTGGGCCGAAAAATGCTTCTTCAGATCTTCAGTAGCGTTGGGGCCCAGTAAATTTTTAACACTACCCGCATGTGCATAAGACGTACTGAGGTCGATCACCGGCGAAACCAGAATAGCAAAATTCGGACTGAATGAAACATGGTCGAGGCTATCCTTAATTGCACTAACGTCGGTGGTTTGGGTAACTGTGGTAGCAGCAAGATGCCCACCTGACGATGTACCCATGATGCCGATCTTTTCTGGATTGATGCCCCATTTTGCTGCATTGGCCCTGATATGGCGAATGGCTCGCTGTGCATCCATCAACGGGCCGATTTCACGTTGCTTCAAGTCAGGAGAGTTAGGGAGGCGGTAGTTAAGTACAAATGCCGAAACGCCCATGGTGTTGAACCATTTAGCCAGCTGCAGTCCACTGATCACGTAGGCAAGCCGCTCGTAACCACCACCCGGGCAAATAACCACTGCGGCACCCTTGTTTTCCTGTTTCCCGGGAAAGAACGCGTACACTCCCGGCAGCAGTACCCTGTAGATACGTTCATTAGCTACGCTGTCAGTAAGCCGCAGGTTTTTAGAGTTTGGGACATGGCCATGCGGCCATATCTCCATAAAGTTTTGTGCCTGTGTACGGGTTGAAAAGATCACTAATGCCAGTACGGTCAATTTGAAAAGCAAATGTTTCATCATTTATTCTGCCGGTTTATTTTGTCGTTGTTAATGCAGATTTATCCGCTCCATATTTAAATTCTGCCACCTGGCCGGCCGAACTGATATCTGTGTGCAATAAATCAACCTGACCCATATACTTGCCATTAATGCTTAACAGCAGATCAGGTTTTGCCGCCGATGCAAGGTTATCGATCCTGATTTTGTTACTGTTTTCTATATGAACCAACGGTCGGGCGGTTTTGCATTGCAGCATTACTTTGGTCAGGCTAACGTCGCTGGCATCAATTATTTCGGCTCCGTGATCGGCCTTGATCGAAATGTTTTCCAGATGGATGCCCTTGATGCTCATTTCAGGCAGGCCACGGATGAGCATGGCCCGGTTGGCACCATCGCAAACTACATTATTAATATAAAAATTGCGAAATTGGGGGGTTCCGGCGTCAACAGGTGGTTTTTCTTCGTCACCGCCGGTTTGGTCCAATGAAGGTGCCTTAGTAAAATAATACATATCAAACAGGATCGCATCGTGCACAATATTGCGCATGGAAATATTACGGATATAAATGTTTTCAACCACGCCGCCACGTCCTCTAACTGTTTTAAAACGCAGGCCGTTGTCGGTGCCAAAAAAACTGCAGTCTGAAACGAAAATATCATGTGCGCCTCCTGACATTTCGCTGCCGATCACGAAGCCACCGTGGGCACTGTATACCACATTGTTTTGGATCAAAATATTTTGACAAGGTTTGCCAACTTTCCTGCCTTCTTCATCTTTTCCCGATTTAATACAGATCCCGTCATCTCCGGCATCAATAGTGCAATTAACCACCCGCACATTTGAACAGGATTCAATATCCATACCATCTCCGTTCTGCGCATTTGACGCATTGCGGACATGCACCCCATCAAATGTCAGATCTTCACATTGTAGCGTATGAAGGCACCATGCTGCAGAGTTTTGAAAAGTTGTACCCTGCAGCAGCACCTTTTTACAATTACTGAATACGATGAGGTTAGGGCGGAAAAAATCTTTTATCTCCTGGTAATCGTCCGGTTTTTTACCGGTTTGTATATTGCCTGCATTACGGGTGCGGGCACCTTTAGCATAGCTGGCCGAAGGGTACCAGGTACGGCCGTCATCGCTAAGCTCACCGCCCGAAGCAATGAGTGCTTTCCAATCGCGGTCGGTAATATTGTCTTTACCCATTGCGCGCCAAACCTCTCCGTGCCCGTCAACAATACCCTCGCCGGTAATGGCGATGTTCTGCAGATCCTTACCTGAGATCGGAGACTGATTTCGGATGGACTTATGTCCTTCAAAGTTCCCTTCAATAAGGGCGAAACTGCTTTTATCAGATGTAAATTGTAGTACCGCAGCCTGGCTGAGATGAAGATTAACATTATTTTCCATCACAACAGGGCCGGTTAACCAAAATCCGGGAGGGATGAGCACAACACCGCCACCATGCTCGCTACACGCGTTGATAGCCGCGGCGATACTTTGCGTATTAAGCGTGAACCCGCCCGCTTTGGCACCAAATTTTTCAATGTTAAAGGTGTCGGTTTTAAAGGATGGTAATTCGGCGGTTGGCAGATGTTGCCAGGAATAAAAGGCGGTGTTTTTTTGCCCGCTCGCTTCTAAGCATAAGCAAAATAATAAAATTGCTAATAAGTTCAGTTTTTTAAGATGCATGTTATTTTAGGTATACGTTCATCCGCAAATAGCCGGTCCATAAAATATTGGATAGGGAAAAAATCCTTTTCAGAGAAACAGATCTATAGTTGGTTGAAACAAACATATTAACATAACCCTATCCGGAGGTTTAAAAATTGGTCTAAAATGTTCAATAATTGAAGCTTCTTTGCAATAAATCCAGTTTGTTTTGTCTTTGTCTGATCTATTCTAGATGGGGAACATTAAATGGCAGGTGGGTTTGACAGTTGATGAACTCGAATTTTGCAGAGGAGGATATGATAATTATCAATACTGAATTGAGAAAACTTATAAACTAAATCTGCTGGTAAGTAATATAAGGTGGATATTCCGGGAGGCTTGACCATGCGATTCCGTGCCTAAAGTTTATTTAGTTGTGTAAGTTTAATCATTAAACAGTTAAT
This sequence comes from Mucilaginibacter sp. P5_A6, assembly GCF_056400585.1. Taxonomy (NCBI): domain Bacteria; kingdom Pseudomonadati; phylum Bacteroidota; class Sphingobacteriia; order Sphingobacteriales; family Sphingobacteriaceae; genus Mucilaginibacter; species Mucilaginibacter sp. P5_A6. The sequence goes on from NZ_JBFUKZ010000009.1 coordinate 41,933, forward strand.
TTTATGTAAGATTATTAGCACGATCAATGTTTTTCGGAACGATTGGTTTGATATTTCGGAATAGGGGGGCAATGGCCTCAGAATGTCCAATCAGAACCTCCAATATAAGCGACAATGTATTATCTAAAATAGCTAGTAGAGAGAATTATAAACTCGATAGTAGAGAACTATCAAAGTTTTCTACTAACAACCCAATGGTCTATCCCTTACGGAATAGGCTGGTCAAGGCTTCCGGAATATCCAATATGCCTCATAGCATCACTTTACATGCGGAACATCTCACCGCTACAAAAAACAAGAGACCTCACCTGTTTTCAATGGCAAGGCTCTGTTTCTTTGTCGGGACAGCGTTATTGACCTATCTGTTTGGTTTGTGCAACAGGCTGCATTTGGGTTTTATTAAACAATTGAATTTGATAGCTAAACGTCGTTGGTTTGGCATACACCCGGTATTGCTCCAGCCGCTTGGGGCCACAGCCATAAGACCCCACAAGCTGCATATTCTGAAAACTCAACAAAGGGTCATTTTTCCGTTTTATTATAAAAGATGATTTCTTTTATTCGTATCGGTCCCGAAAATGCTATTACATGAAGCCTGAGTTTCCGGGTATTAACAGTTGGGAAAGTTTGAATTCTTTTATGACCTATTGACGATCCCTCACAAATTATTTTCCACTTGCTATTAAGCCATGCTTCGACATTATACTTGCGGACATTTTCGCCTTTTGCTATATTTTCCATCAAAACAATTTGGTTTACTTGCCGGGGTTTGCGACCTAAATTGAGAGTGATTTCATTGCCCTCCCCTATAGTTTCGGCAATGACACTACTAAATCTTCGTTTAATTTCAAGTCCAAATTCCTTAAAAACAGCTGTTTCTTTTGCAGGAAATGCACCTGATGTATCTATTGCCATTCCAATAAGCATATTAGCATTTCTACCAACGGAGCAATAGTACTTGTCAACCAAGTCACTCACCGGCAACACATCCTGCTCCCTATTTGCCCGCCAGAACCAGCCCCCTTCCCATGACGAATTTCTCCGGCTGGGAAAGTCTGCTTCGCCGGGGCACCAAATGCTGCCATCCGGGTCACCATTTAGTCCTTTAACTTCAACCCTTCCATCCGATGATGTAACGACATTTGTACGGCTCCACATTGGATATGGTGCATTACCGTATTCATTGCCTACCCACCTTATGAGATTTTTACATGCCATCGGACCTTGAAAAAGAATAGCCTGCGGCTGTTCCTTATTAATCAATTGAGCTATTTCGTTTGATACACCACCTTTATCTGATGGCAATATTCCTCCGTCATACCATATCTCAAAAAACCTACCATATTGCGTATATAACTCGGTAAGTTGCGATAGTACCATCTTATTATAAGCTCGGCGAACTGAGTCGGTCATGGGCGCATCCGCCGCCGCACCTAAGTAAGTGTTGTTGTTAACACTGCAATATATTCCAGGTCTGATTCCATATTTTTTGCAAGAAGCTAAAAAATCAGCCAAAACATCGCCTTTCCCATTTTTCCAGGGTGTGTTGCTTATATTATAGTCATGCACTTTGGTTGGCCAAAGGGAAAACCCAGTGTTATGTTTTACAACTAAAACAGCATATTTTGCTCCGGCAGACTTTGCGGCAGAAATCCACTGATCTGTATTTAGTTTGGATGGATGAAATGAGCTTAAAGGTGGTAAAGTTTGCTTTTGACCATCGTGATAAGAATCGGGCGCAAAAATGTTCATGCCAAGGTGGATGATTACCCCTATTTCAGCATTGGCCCATTCCTGTTGTTCCGTGGTAGGTAAAACTTGTCGATCCTGTTGCGTAAAACCATAAAAAGGTACTAAGACAAATAACAGCAAAAAAAATAGTTTTTCTCATGATTTGTTATAATGATTTAATAGTTTCAGTTGTTAGTGGCAGGGAGTTTGGCTCCCGCATTATTCAATGCGATCATTACAGCTAGATAAAACGCCCGATCTTCATCAGGATACCCATTAAAAGTAATAATAAAAATTAGCTAAATTCGCCAAATAAGATAAACGGATAGTTGAGCAATTAGTGAAGTTTTGAGCTGTTATATGAAAGCTGAAAAACAAACATCCTAAAAACCTATGAATATTGATTAATGGATAAAGTTAATTTACTGGCTACAGTGGCTGTAGTGACAATCTCCATTTCATTATTTTTTTCCTTGTTTTTGCTAACCGTTAAAACAGCACATAAATTAAGTAATCGCCTTTTTACTTTTTTTCTCATTTTAAATGCAATTGACAACAGTGTAAACCTAGGTTACCTGTTTGAAATTCCGTTGACTGGAAGAATTTTTATCAGCTCATTTTTTTTCCTGCAGCTTCCGGTTTTTTACTTATATGTCCTATCTGTGTGCTATTCTGATTTTAAGTTGAAACCAGCTCATTTAATTCATATCATTCCTTTTCTGCTGGCAAACTTAATCTTATTGCCTCGCTTTTATACTGTCGATCTGGCTTCTAAAATTAGCTTCCTTGCAAAAGGCAGCAGTATGCTGGAGGTACAGTTCAACCATATCTTAATGCATGTTCAATGTGTTTTTTATATCGTAGCAGCTTTTATGATCTTAAGAAAAGCAAAAAAGATTTACCTTGAAAATTACACCGGGGCAAGTCTGGAATCTCTTAACTGGTTATTCCAGTTTACTGTAGCACTATCGATCTTCTTTGCTATTGCGCTTTTAAAGAACATCTTTAAGTTTACTGACTTTCTTAATATTTCCGATTGGTTAAAAGTTGGACTGATCCTCTCTGAGCTGATTATCATTTTTTGGTATCTGTACAAAGCATTAAATAATCCAAGCCTGTTCAGAAATATCGATTCAAAATTAAAGCTTGTTTCAGATATTATTTTAGAAGACAAGAATAGCAGCCCAATGGCAAAAAACCAGAAAGAGCATAATTCTGCATTATTGAAGCTAAGGGAATATATGGTAGAAGAAAAGCCATTTCTTAATCCTTCTTTAACAATACAGGAAGTTTCCAAAGATATCCAGATTCCCATGCGTGAATTATCTGTTTTAATTAATCATCATTTGGAGCAGCATTTTTACGACTTCGTTAATAACTACCGAATAGAGTATGCTATGGATATTTTGAACGACGCTTCAAAAAACAAGGTAACTGTTTTAGAAATTCTGTATGCAGCAGGTTTTAATTCAAAATCTTCTTTTAATACTGCCTTTAAAAAATATACAGGTCATACACCGACTGAATATCGCAAAGGTCTATAGGACAGATATTTGTGATTATTCGTACTTCTTGTTTTAATTATTCGTACTTATTTTTCAGAACAAATGCGTTCGAATGCTTTTATTCGGTCGCAAAGAGCTGATTTCTTCCACAAATTTGTATCGAAATAATTTTTAATCTAAAATACGGTACAATGAAAACCTCAGTTACATTTTTAGCAACGCTTTTGATAAGCAGCTTTTCTTTTGGACAGAACATCACCAAAAGGATTGACTCGATAATAACGAATAACTTTAAAAAAAATCCAGAAGTAGGAATCAGCGTTGGCTTTATCGAAAATAATAAAGAGTTCTTTACATCCCATGGAAAATTGAATGCAGAAAGTCAAACACACATTGATAAAAATTCCATATTCGAAATTGCATCTATCACTAAGATTCTAACTTCAAACTTAATTGCGCAGGCGGTTATTGAGCATAAAATAAAGTTAGATGATTATATCGACAACTTACTTCCCAAAGTATATGTGTTGCATGAAAACCTGAAGAACAAAATAAAGATTTCAGATCTGGCGTCTCACCAATCAGGTCTGCCCGATATAGATTTTGGGAAGTTGATAGCGCTGGATCCACAACAGCCAATAAATAGCGTTACCGAAAAAACGTTGAGTGTTATAATAAACAATTGTAGTGAACTTAAAGATTTTGGCAAATATCGTTACTCTACTATGGGATATACTTTGCTTGGGCAGATATTGGAAAATGCGTATGGCAAGAGTTATGACAAGATCATTCGTGAAAAGATGCTGGAGCCTTTAAAAATGACAAATACACTTACTAAAGATTTTGATGTAAAGAACAGAACAACCGCTCACAACCCTGAAGGGGGAATTCAGGAATATCTCAAATGGAATGTTACCGCACCTGCTGCTCTCGTAAAATCTAATGCTTCCGATATGGTCAAGTTTTTAAAAGCGATATTGAACAAGAAAACTGAGGTGGGGAAAGCTGGAATAATTACCGAAAAAATATTCTATAAAGACGAAAACAGGGAAATGGGACTGGGCACAAACATCTCAACGGATGATAAAAATACGATTTACCTAAAATCGGGAGATTCTATGGGACAATCTTCAATTATCTGTTATAACAGGGCTAAAAATTGGGGTATTGTAATATTGCTTGACCAACGGAATTCGAAAATGAGACAAAATCTTTTGAACGTCATTTATGATACGGTTTTAAAATAAATAAGACACCATCATTTGTCATATTGGTTCGAATGTAACTGTGATTAATCGGTCAGTTTTATTAGTTTAACTCGATTTCGTATATCTGCTTGCTAAAATACATTCTAATCCAAACATTCAAGATGCCTTAATTGATAACACACCGGAAGGGGATATCGAACCTCAAAGTATCATTTGAATTAGTTTACGATTTGCATAATCATGTTTCACAGATAAATAATATCGGCGATTATTAATGTGGTCTATTGTGTAAAGTCTACAGGGAATAAAATTAGGCATCGTCCATCATCCAAATAGGTCACCGATTACTTTGAATTACATTGAACTAACTTGTATTGAAATTTTTGAGAAAAGCGGAGGGATGGATTTGAAGAAAGTTGGTTTTAAAGCTAAAAACCGCGTTCAAACAAAAAAGAGCCTCTTTTTCAAGAGGCTCCTACAAAAAAACCGGCTGCGAACTCTGGTATTCTGTTCGCTTCTGTGATCCCGCTGGGATTCGAACCCAGGACCCCAACATTAAAAGTGTTATGCTCTACCAGCTGAGCTACGGAATCAAAATTTAACTTTTGCGGCAATCAGGCCGTTTGTGTCAAAGAGATTCAATTATGGTTTTAAATAAGAAAAGCCTTCTTTCAAAGGCTTTTCGTGATCCCGCTGGGATTCGAACCCAGGACCCCAACATTAAAAGTGTTATGCTCTACCAGCTGAGCTACGGAATCAAACTTTTAACTTTTTCGGCAATCATACCGTTTCCGTTTAAAGTGGTGCAAATATAGGGCGATTAATAATATGATGCAAGTGCTTTTTGCAATTAATTGTAAAGTATATGTTAAGCTATTAATTGCCAATAAACTACATTTTAAATACTGCAATTTTGCCCTTGTCTCCGGCCAATAAAACCAGTTTTCCACGTTTTGCTTTGCGGCAAACATTAAAGCTGGTGGTATCAACTTGCTTCCACGATTGGCCCTGGGTTGTTGATATATTACTGCCCGATGTTCCGGTTGATAAATAAACCCCGTCCTTAATCCTTTCAACACATGATTGAAAGCCCGGTGGGCCACTTTTTATCAGCCCATACCCATCATCCAACTTGCTGTATTTACAGCTTACCGAGTCAGCAATCTTATCTTTTGCATAATTACCCCCCACGGCTACTAAAAGATCATCAGATATAGAAAATGCGCCTTTGCTGCCTGCCCCATGGGCCAGGGGCAAACTTTTTGCCTGCCATTGCGGTTTGCCGCAATTACATAAACGCAAAAAACGGGCAACCGTACCCCCGCTTGCTATCACAACGCCCAGGTTTTTACTTACCCGCAAACAAGTGCCACTTGCCGCAAATGCTGCTTCACCAGGCATAGCATCGGGCGTATTTTTCATTTCGCTCCAGGTTTCGCCGCCGTCTTTAGTTTCCATCAGCAAAAATTTGTTGTTTATCGGGTCGCCTAAAATATAGCCATGTTTGGCATCGGCAAAATCCATGGCATCAAAAAAGTAAACACTATCGGTTTTGCGGCATTTTTCCTGCCAGCTTTTACCTCCGTCGGTGGTTTTTAAAACCAGCGCCGGTGTGCCCGAGCTCATGATCACCGCTTCCTGGCCGTTAAACGCTTCAATATCCCTGAAATCGGCCCTTTCGTAACCTTTAACCTGCTGCCAGTTCCAGGTTGTTCCGCCATCGTTAGTGATGGCAATATGCCCCTTGCTGCCGCTGATCCAGGCAGTTTTATCATCTACTACCGATAGCCCTCGGATACTTGTAGGTTTATCCTGCTGCAAAATAGTTATGGTTTGTGCCGACGAGATCAATGGCAAAACAAATAAAACACTGAGTATAAGCTGGTAAAATCGTTTCATTAATTTGTGTATAAATATCAATATGGTTCCTAAATTAATTGTTAGCAAGCCAAGTAACAACAACCTGCCGATTTTTATATTTATTAAGTTGCTTTTTGACAGAAACGATTATATTTGCACGCTTGTTAATAAAACAACAGGCCCGGATGGCGAAATTGGTAAACGTTGCGGTCTCAGAAGCCGTTGAGAATTGTCTCTTGAGAGTTCGAGTCTCTCTTCGGGCACGCCTTTTTTAAGATATGAGATTTGAGATATGAGATTTGAGAAAATTTCATGTCTCATATCTCAAATCTAACATCTCAGATCTTTTTTCTGACAAATGCCCAGGTGGCGAAATTGGTAGACGCACCATCTTGAGGGGGTGGCATTCGTAAGGATGTACGAGTTCGAATCTCGTTCTGGGCACTCGCAAAAATCTTCAAATATCCCCCCTTACCCCTACCGGCTATAATAAACAACGGCCCGGGCAAACATCTTTAAATGTTAGCTGTAACGTATATACACCAAACACTCCTGATGCAAAAACAATTATTTTCCCTGTTAATTGCACTGTGTACAGCATTTACGGTAAATGCTCAAACCCGGGCAGTCCGTCAATATAAAGATCATGTTTTCCCCAATGTTGATATTAAACAAGAGCTGAGTTATAACCCATTTGCTTTACCTGCTGATAAAGAATCATACTTATTTGATCTCTATCAGCCTAAAGGCGACCACTCCACAGCAAGGCCATTAATTATATGGATGCATGGCGGAGGTTTTAAATATGGTTCAAAAACAGCCAAAGGAATCCGGATGTGGAGTAAGGATTTTGCCCAACGCGGTTATGTTTGCGCGGCAATTAATTATCGCTTAAGTAAAAAGAATCCGGCATTACATTTTAACGAGCTACAAAACAACTGTTATTATGCCGTACAGGATGTAAAAACCGCCATCAAATATTTTAAACAGCATCATACAGAATACAATATAAACCCGGATAAAATTATCCTGGCAGGCAATTCGGCGGGAGCCATCATAGCACTGCAGGCGGCTTACAGCAGCAATGCCGAGCTTTCCAGCCGTACAGGTGTAACAGATTCAACCACGACATCAAAACTCAACGATAGGGCCCGGATTGCCGGTATCATCAACTTTTGGGGAGGTTTGTTTGATATCCGCTGGTTAAAAAACGCGCGAATACCTATTGTGAGTGTTTATGGCTCAAATGACCATATTGTAAAACCAGCCCAGGCTGATACTGGCTTATATGGCAGCATCGCTATTCATGAAAAGGCTGATTCCTTACAAATTCCTAATGGCTTAAAAACATTTAAAGGCTTTGGGCACGAGCTGCAAAGGCATTTTAATCCCTTATTCGGGGCTGGCAAACCCGCGCAAAAAAGATGGCTGGAAGCTGCTCAGTTTGCCGCGGATTTTTATTACGAGATATTATTTAACAAACCGGCGTAAACAATTGTTTAATTTTGACGTTGCTGTATTGAAAATGCTTAAAACTAACTAATTACATATTTATGAAATTAACAAGGATAGTCACAATTGCTACGTTAGCTATTTTTAGCTTACAGGCTTTGGAGGTATCTGCCGATGAGCTGCCTGCTGTTGCAGAAGCATCTGTTTTACAGATTAAACTACCGCCACCCCCACCACGACCACCAGCACCACCAAATCCATTCAAGAGACGACATCACAGGCGTCATCGCCGCCATAGGAGCGGAGGCCTGCATATAAAACTTCCGCCAAGGCCACCGGCACCGCCAAACCCGCTTCATTTACCAACACCACCACGGCCATAAATATATAAGCCCCCGAGTATATCAGGGGCTTTTTATTTAGGTTTATTTATTTTTTATTGAGGTTTATTTATTTTTATCGAGGTTTATTTATCTTTTATTGGGGTAGGTTATAAAAGAAGTTTTCGGTAACAATTTTACCATCCTTAACTTCGTAAACACAAACTTCGCTCATCATGCTGCGACCTTGCCCTTTGTAGGTAACATCCATATCCATGGTACATGAAAAGAAATTACCGCTTACAATAGGATCAGATATCTCGCCGCTATGAATCTCTTCAACCATATCATACCATTGCTGATTTTTGGCCAATGCGGCTTCCTTACCTTCTGAAAGTTCCATCTGCGAACCCTTTGGCTCATGGCTCACAACATTATCGGCATAAAGCTCATGTATTGCATCTAAATTTTTGCCTTCGCGGCAAAACTCAACTAATTTTTCAGCTACTTCCTGTGTGTTCATTTTTATAGGTTTTAATTGGTTTTTGTTAGTTTAAAGTTATCTATAATAACAAAAACAACACTGTTTGTTACTTTAAGTTTAGGTTAAGTTTTAATAACAGGCAAAGGATGCAGAACGGTTGGACGAAGGACAGGTCCACCCAATCCGAGCCATCAAATTCATTGTCTTAATTCTTGCTTCCCGGTTCTATTTCCCTTGTCGCTATTTATTTAATAGTGGTATATTACGGGGGCAATTATTAACCTCTTCTTTATCTGTAAAACAAACATCATGACCGCAGTTAGCATCGATCAGATCATCACCGACCTGGAAGCCATCATAGCCGATTCCATTGCAACCGGTAACAGGGCCGGATATTTCGCGGCCTTGTACCATAAGGTTACATGCCGGGTAAAAGAAGGGATTGCGGCCGGTGAGTTTGAAGATGCCGCAAGAATGGAACAACTGGATGTAACATTTGCAAGCCGCTACATTACCGCCTACAAACAATGGCAGCAAAAACAACAGCCTACCGCCTCGTGGACGCTAACCTTCGGCATCTTTAGCAAGTCGTCAAAAGTGGTACTACAACACTTACTGGCCGGCATGAACGCCCATATTAACCTGGACCTGGGTATTGCGGTTGTTGAGACAGCAAACGCCCTTAACCAGCCGCTTAGCCTGGTACATAAGGATTTTAATGCCATCAATACCATACTATCAGCCCTTACCTACGAGGTGATCAACGAGCTTAACCAGGTATCTCCACTGTTATCGCTGGCGGGCCTGCATGCGCAAAATAATTCCATACTTATCCAGTTTGCGCTTGGCAATGCACGGGATGGGGCCTGGTGCTTCGCCGAAGACCTTTTTGGGCGTAAAGACCAGGATTACCTTAACCTGATAACCAAACGCGATAGTGATATCCACAAACTGGGCACAGGCATCATCGGCCCTGTGGGCCTGTTGCGCTTCACCATGTGGCTAATTCACCTGTTTGAATGGCGCAACCCGACAAAAATCACCAGGGTATTGAGCACGTATAAAAAAGCTTATCTGAAGGTAAATTAATCAGGTCGATGTTTGATGGGTTTCATGCACCGGCAGGAAACACCATTATTCTCTATTATTTATTGGATACGCCTATCTTTTCTTTAACCCGCTTAAATAGCCTGGCATTATTTACATGATCATTTTCTTCGTTTTCGTTAAAATAACCGGTCAGGATACTTACAAAAAGCTCATTTGCAGGGTCGGATTCAATAAGGTTTTTCAATATCAAAAGTTCACCGGCGGATGCTTCGCCGATGAGTTTTTTGATGGTTAGGTTGATGATATTTTTTTGATGCATAAAAGCCTTTTAATTATTGCAGGAGGCAAAAAACAAGGGTCTTATTGCTTTATTTTATCCCACAAATCCCGGTTAAATGCCAATACCTTAATAACCGTTCCGTTTTGGTCTTTGGTGAATTTTAATGGGAACCCCCGTTCTTTGTTTAAGAACACAAGATCAGACAGGGCTATAAAATTTATTTCCTGCTGGTCCCAAAGTTGTTTTAGCATCAAGCCATTGGCCGTAGCTGTAATTTGAAGAAAGGCTTCTTTTTTCTCTTCAAACTGGTATTTGCCTTCAAAAGCTTTTAGCTGTTCGGCGCTAAGCTTTACTTCAACAACAGGTGTAATGTGTTTAACTTTTATCCATAGCTGTTTACCAGCTAACAGGGCCTGACTAATTTCGCCGGCATCGTTTTTTGAAAAAGTAAGCGTTAATGCTTCATCCCCGTCGTCGTCCGGAGCTTCAAAGCTAAATTCTGATTTACGGGTTAGCACCATTTGCTGATTACCACCAACCATTTTTGCAACTAATTTATCGTTTACAAGGGCGATTTGGTAATTGATAAATTCATTTTCTTTAAGCTGGTAAATTCCTTCAAAGGCCTTAAGCGTGGTATCGGCAGCAATTACCGTAGGGTGCTTAACCGGGTTTGCAATTGCCTTATTTATGGTAAAGCTGCCTAATAAAAAAAGCAGCATTATAAATGCTAACCTGCATTTATAATCGTTTAGGTTTTCTTTTAAGTTTTTCATTATCATTTGATTTTAAAGGGAGATTGGATTATTTTGATTAAATATCTTTCACATTATCATTGGGCATTCTGTCTATCAGCTTACTATAAGGATCTATACCTGCATTTACCGGCTTGCCTTTAACAATAACAGTTATGGTATGCTGGCCTTCTGTTAGTTTATATTTTTTAAGATACAGCGGGTTTGTCACGGATCGGCCTTCCTTATTATTAGTGTTGGCTGCAAACACGCCGATGTCAATATAATCGTCCATGTTTTTGGCTTGTACATCATTGCCCTTGTTATCTATCCAAACTTTATCAACATTTACTTGCAGGGTTACCTTATATTCATTTTTGTTACCTGTGGGTATAGCTTTAACTGCGGTCACCTTATTATCGTACAGTGTAATTTTTTGCCAGGTATCGGTTAAATAATATTGCAGCGAATCGGGCACATGTTTTTGCAGGTACCTGTACAGGTCATTGCTGCCTGCAAAGGGTGGCTTACTTTTAAATTGATATGCGTTTTTAAACTCACGCAGGGCAGCATTTAAACTGTCTTCACCCATCAGGTCTTTCAAAGTGTAAAGTACCAAACCGGCTTTGCCGCCCCATTCAAACCATTTATCGGCTTTTATCAGGGGATGTTCTTTTTCTTCCATGCGCCGCCGGATAAACGAGTAAAAGTCAATTTGATCTAACAAGATCCATTTCAGGTTGTCTTTTCCATATTTCTTTTCGGCCATCACAAGGGCACTGTAGGTGGCTAATCCTTCCGGGATTACCAATGATCCTACGGTACTATTAGGGGCTACTTGGTAACGCCACCATTGCTGGGCCAGTTCGCGTGTGGTATTAAAATAGCAAAAGTCAAACTGGTTGGGGTCTTTAAAATCGGCATTCCAGGCATAGTATTCTGCATAGGTATCCATGCTGCCCAATGAGGCATCATGAGGGCCATATACCGAGGTTTCTGCCAGGCGGATGTCTTTGAACGGATATGGTCCAAAAGCTGTTGAATAGTAACGGAGACCATCTTTATAAGCTGCCATAAACCGCCCTATATTGGCATTATGAGCCGGGTGATAATAGATATCGACATTAACTTTATGATCAAGCTGTACACTATCATGCAAGGCCAAAAACTTTGCCGATACAATAGCAAACGGGGCATACATACCCGGTTGCTTTTGTACATAATGATAATAATTCCTGCCGTTTTGCCGCCACTGTTTTTGCAGCTGGCCCGGCGCTATGGCGGTTTGCCCGGCCGATGTACTCACGGTAACATCCAGGCTGAAAAGGTTAGATGCTTTTCCTGATTTTAAGGTGCTGATGCCTGCAGGATCATTCTGTGCTATCTCCTCTTCGTGCTTTTCGGGCAGATGGTTTTTTTTACGAACATAATTGCTGTTTATCTCATCGTCATCATCATAACCTAATCCGGGTAGTCCGCCGTTAAAAAAAGCACCATTACGAAGCAGGTTTTTAGCAAACAAGCCATTTTCAAAACCTTTATGAATAACGCATGAATTGATTTCCAACACGGCCGAGTCGCCCGGTAACAATGGTTTTTGAAACTGGTATAAACGAAAGTCAGCGGTATCCTGCTTCGGTCTGAACCAATTGAACATACCCCGCTTGTATAGCAAAGGATAAGTGAATGGCACCGGCTTACCATTAGTTTTGATGGAATATTCAGTAAGCTCATCGCCATCCATCAGCAGTTTTACAATAGGCTTATCAGTTCTGTTAAAAATAGTAATAAAAGCCTTTACAAATTCCTGCTGCTTATCTGGAAAGATATCGGCGTTTATTACCATGCGGGTTACTTTGGGCAGCGGTAAAGCGGCATACTTTTTTAAGGATTTTTCATAAATGATCGCCCGTTGCTCATTTTCATCCTTGGTTAAAAAGTTATTTAAATAGCTTATGTTATAGTAATTATAAGCGCCAACGGCTAAAAATGCAGCTGCCAATATCCCGGTAAATATCTTTGTTTTGGCGTCAAACCGTTCGCTCAGCAACTGAAGCCTTTCTTTAAAAGAGCTGGTTACACCCCGATAATAAAATAAGGCCGAAACGATAATGAGTAAACCGGCAAAAAGCAACCAGTACAGGTTAAACCAGTATATCGGTTTCAGCATATGGCCCACCCCGTCCATATCCGAGATACCGTACCATGGCGTGTACGAATAGATAAGCAGGTTATAATTAAAGATGCCGGTTACATTTAAAAAAAATACCAGCACCCAAACGCTTACCCCTACTCCATGCGCTACAAATTTATTGTTAATAAGCACATGTACCAGGTACGAAAATATCACCATTTCCAGCAAGCGCGGCATCAGAATGGTGAACACAAAAATTAAATAAAAAGACAGGTTGTACTGGTGAAACCCTTTTACCGTTTGCACAAACAACCCGGTTATTAGGGGGACTAACGACAATCCGAATCCTAAAACAAGTAGCGCAAGCAGCCTGGAACCATTTAACACCCAGTTTGGCGGCGGTAGCGAGTCATTGATAAAAGCATACCTGGTGATCCTGTCGCGGTGAAGTGTTTCGCCGGTATAAAATATAATGATGAAGAAGATGAAGAACGGAAATACTTCATTAAATATACCCATCAGCATAATAGTACGAGGAAAATAGGATACTCCATATTCGTTATTACCCATCCAGAAAACAAAGCCAAGGAAACCCATGCCGCTCAATAAAATGATCCAGAAATAATTATCCCGGATGATATTGATCAGTTCTACTTTTGTGAGATTAAACAGGGTATTGCGGTTATAAGCACCTGCAAAGCTTACTTTCGGGTTTTGGACAAGGGCGCGTTTTACCTTTGACACCTCGTCATCAATAGCCGATTTGTCTCTTTTTCCGCTAAAAAACTTCTCAAAATTAAAGCGGATATAGGTAAACAATAAAATAGCCAATCCTATACCTGTCCACATGATCCGGTTAAACAAAAAGGCGCCTTCAACAGGAAACAGGGTGGTGTTTTTTTGGGTAGATGTAGTTGTGGCCGAAAGCAGGCGAACAGCATTGAGCCCAAAAGGATCGGCATTAATAATTACGGTAGCGTTATTGGTATGATTAAGGAAAAAGATGGAAAGAAAATAGCCCAAAAATAACAGGATGCCCCCGCTGTAGATCACCTTTACATTGCGGGTGAGGGCTACTAATCCAAAAAATAACGACGAAGTAAAAAACAGGTTGGGGAGCGCCATGATAAAAAACGGGTGCAGGTAATACACCAGGTTATTGGGGCCATATTCCCTGGGGTCTTTCCAGCCCATGGCCGGGCCAAGTTTGGTGCCTATGTATGCCCCTATAATAATGGAGCTTGCTATAAACAGCATAAATAAAAACGAACCAAAATATCTTCCCCAGAAATACCCGGCTTTTGTAATGGGGTAAGTGAGGTAATAGTCTTTGGTATTGTATTCAATATCGCGGTATAAAGCTACCCCCATAATAGACGAGCTTACCAGCATCATGAGCATGGTAATACCGGCGCACCAAAGCGTTATTACATAAGGCGCATTGATGTGTTCTTTTTCGCCCAATGGTAACGATCCGGTGGCAAAGGTCATTACGGTAAAAACCAGGGCGGCGGCAAAGTATAGGTACACCGCGGGCCTCCTGAGGCGATTTTGCACCTCGAAAACAAATATTTTCCAGAACATATTGTTGTGATTTAAAGAGGTTTAAATGGTATTTACATCCACACGGGTAGCAATATTGCTAAAATAAACATCCTCCAGGTTTGGGGTTACGGCTACAAAACCGTTACCCGGCTCTGTATCCTGTATTATCCGGACATGTAATTTACTGGTTTTTAGCTGGGTAGATATCACGGTAAAATCGTCCTGGTAAAATTTGAGGTCTTGCTTGCTGATGGCTTTACTATATATTTTACCCTCCATTTCGTTTACGGCGGTATCGGGCTGGCCCGCATATAACACCTCGCCCTGGCAAATAATGGCAAAGTTGGAGCACAGGGTACTTACATCCTCAACTATATGGGTAGATAGGATTACGATGGTGTTTTCGCCCAGCTGGCTCAGCAGGTTATAAAAGCGGTTCCGCTCGGCAGGGTCAAGGCCGGCGGTGGGTTCATCCACAATAATCAGTTTTGGGTTGCCAATCAGCGCCTGTGCAATACCAAAACGCTGTTTCATTCCGCCCGAATAAGTACCGAGGTGCTTTTTGCGGTCTTTTGAAAGGTTTACGTTTTCGAGCAAACTGCCTACAAGCTCCTTCCGCTCGGCTTTGTTGCCCACTCCCTTTAGCTGCGCAATGTGATCCAGCATCCGCTCGGCAGATATTTTAGGATATACGCCAAACTCCTGCGGCAGGTAGCCAAGCAATTGCCTTACCTGGGTTTTGTTTTTCAGCACATCAAGGTCATCCAGGTGAACGCTGCCTTTATCAGCCTCCTGCAAGGTAGCTATAGTGCGCATCAGGGATGATTTGCCCGCGCCGTTTGGCCCCAATAAGCCAAACATGCCGTTGGTTAACGTAAGGGATACATCCTTTAAGGCATGTACCCCATTTGCATAGGTTTTTGAAAGTGAATTGATAATTAATTTCATAAGAGTAAGTGGTTAGGTATTATTATTTGATCGGAATATTGTTTTTGGCCGCTCCATTCAGCACAAGGTGCGTACTATCGGCCAGGCTATAATGTAGGTTTTTTATCCGGGCCTGCTTTAAAATTAATTTGCTCCTGTTCATAATCTGCAGGTTGGCGTTTTCAAAACGGTTATCCTCTAAAACAGTAAGTATGGAGCCGCTTAAAGGGCTTTGTCCCACTGTCGCGTTTAATGAGCCTATGGTGTTATTGGCCAGTAAAATTTGGCTGCCATAGTTTTGAGTAATGGTTAAGCTATCCTGCTTAAAGCCCTCAATTAAAACATTACGCCCGTTCCAGCCTTCATTGGCTACTGTATCAATTTTTTTTTGATTTTTATCGGTAACAAAAGCGCTGGCGTTTACACTTTTTATTACCGGGCACGAAATAAGCAGCAGGTAAGCACTATGATTAAAATACTGCGAACCGTCAAAAGTTACATCTATTTGCAAACGCTCACCTGTTTGTTTAATAGTTGTATATCCACGGGCGTCCGGGTCCATTTTTACGCTAAACGGCCCCTGTACCAGTTTTACATTGGCTATTTGCGATGCATTAATATCAAGCGTATTAAAGTTTTTAAATTTAAGAGGGATGTAATAGGAATATACATCTTTATACCTGCCGGTATTAAATTCCTTTTTCAACAAATAATCATATCCCAGTATACACAGCACCAGGAACACTAAAGCAGCTATAAATATTTTTGAACTCGTCTTCATTTGTTTGGGTCTGTTTTTGGTTGATTAATGTCCGATATGTATTTTTCATACATCGCCTCTATATCCTTAATATCAATATCCAGCAGGTAAATATTCCTGAAAAAATCGGGCATTTGTTGCTGTATGAAACGCTCCTTACGGTAAGCTTTAACCTTTTGAGGCCCGTCGGCAGCTACAAACAATCCTAATCCCCTTTTATTGATCACTACTTCCTGCGCCTGCAGAAACTCGTACGACCGGATAACGGTGTTAGGGTTAACTTCCAGTTCAACGGCCAGGTCTCTTGTTGAGGGGATCTTTTGCTCTGGCAGCCACTTACCTAATAATATATTTTCGCTCACATAGGCTGCTATCTGCAGGTATATGGCATCCTTATCTTTAAACTCCATAATTGATCAGCATCATACCTGTGTTTCTTTTAAGCGGAAATAAGCAGCAATCCAAAAAATAAAGGCCATTCCAATAAATACTACCGCCCCTATCCACACAAAATTTGAAACATTAACAGAATACATGATTCCTTTTTCCATAAACCCTAAATTGGCAAAGGGCATTACCTGTATTAGATCCCTGTTCAGCAGCTGGCGCATCAGGATATTGTTACCAATGATCAAAATACCTATTGTTAAAAAAAACAATAGCGCTGTTTTTACAAAATGCATTTTTTTAAAATATATAGCACCGCAAAAAGCAACAGCGTGCAACAAACTATACAGGGTAAGCACCACAAAAAACACACTGGTACCTAAACCATTCACATTTTGAAACAGCTGGAATACCTCTTGCTGCTCCCCCGGAAAATGCCTGATATTCAATAAAAACAACATCACCAGGTAAAAGGCGGCAATAACCAATACCAGGAATACCACGAAAGAATAAAGCCAGGCCACCAGGTATTTTTCAAAATGTGAGGCAGGCAGCGTTAGGCTTACTATGGCTTTTTCATTATTGCTTATATCGGCAAATATGGTACTGGTAAATACCGTGCCTCCAAACAATATCACCCATATCAGCAGCAATAACTGCAGGTTTACTTCCATACGTACGTCCATCAGGAAAACCATAAAGGTGCCGCCAAGTATCAATACCCCCATCAGCACCATTAGCGACATGAGGTAGCCTTTATAATGCTCTGTAGTGAATTTCATAAACAGCATACCAAAACGCTTAAGTTTAAAAGTATTATTCATTGCCTGGTGCTTTTAAGGTTTGTAAAACAGGTTGATTACCACTGATGATGGCATTAAAAAGTATTTCCAAATCTACTTTGCTGTAATCGCCGGTGGTATTTTTGAGGATGGCATTTTTACCGCGTGGCCCGTTTTCCTGGTACAAAACTGGTAGCCCCTCTGTATCATGAAAACTACCGAAGGTTATTTTTTCAACCACATCATCAACAGACTGGTTGATCAGGATCTCGCCGTTATGTAAAATAAGCAAGGTATCTATCAGGCTATCGAGGTCGCGCACCTGGTGGGTGGATATTACAATACAACGCTCTTCTGTTAATACCGAAGCGATGAGTTTTCTGAACTGGATTTTGGATGGGATATCCAGCCCGTTGGTAGGCTCATCCATAATGATAAGACTGGTGTTGGTAGCCAGGCCAAAAGCTATCATAGCCTTTTTACGCTGCCCATAGGATTGCTTATCCATAACAGCATCAATATCCACATCCAAAACGTTTAAATATTGATAAAAATCGGCTTTGCTAAAGTTGGGATAAAAATATGCCGTGTTGGCCACAAACTGGGCAGGAGTAAGATCGGGCACAAACAGCTCCTCGGCCAGGAAATAAATATCTTCTAACACGGTAACCGGTCTGCCCGAAACGTTGATACCATTAAACAGGCAGCTGCCCTTCACCGGGAAAGCAAGGCCCGCTATATTTTTTAACAAGGTTGATTTACCTGCCCCGTTTTTTCCTAACAGGCCATAAATGTGGCCCTTAGCCAGCCTAAGGTTAAGCCCCTTAAAAAGCGGCTTGCCTTTTTGATAACCGAAATGAAGATTTTGAATTTCTATCATAAACAAGTGCTATAGTTAGATAGTGCACTACAAATGTACGTAACTTTATTTTTAAATTCCAAATGATTGGTAAATTTTTTTATGGGCGGTATTAACCAACCTGCAAACCGGGCCGGTTGATAATAGCTACCAGACATGGGCAGAAGGAAAGAGTGGGAAATTAATCAAAAAAGACATCTGCAATAACCTGATGCTGCGCTATTGCCATAAGCCCGCCAATAATGCCCAGGTTGATTCTGATAATTTTCGGCAGTTTATGAAAAAAGATTTATGGGGGATTATCATGGCTTAAAACAGGTGTGCAGGTGTTCCACCGGGATCAATCTGATAAGAATTCAATTGCTCTATTTTGACAGACTGGCGTAACTTGTCGATATAAAATGCAAGGGACCTAAACGGTAGGGAGATTTTTATAAAAGGGGTCCTCGTGCTTATTTTCCTGCCAGGTAAATTCAATTTGATTGGCTACGTCACGGGCAAATTCCAATCCTTTCAAATCGGCTAAAAATCCAAGCGTCATATCCATCCCGGCGCTTACGCCCGATGATGTGTAGTATTTATCATCTGTGGTCCACCGGGCTTTTTTTATCCAGTTTACGTTTGGTCCCTGTGCCATAGCCCAGTTTAAGGCCCTTTTATTTGAGGTGGCCTGCCTGCCATCTAACAACCCGGTTTTTGCCAATAAGGCACTCCCGGTACAAACAGTGAGCACAAAATTACTCGCCTGCGAAATTTGTTTTATGGTTTCGATAAATAAAGGGTTATCAACTTCCTTCCTTGTTCCGTACCCGCCCGGGATAAGGAAAATATCTGTGCCGTTTTTAATGCTATTAATGTTCTGGCTGTCCACGGCCACACCATGATTGTTTTTTACCATCCCGCCCGTTAGCGAATAAAATTCGACGTCGAAGTGGTCTTTTAGTCTGCCAAATAGCTCAACCGGACCAAACACATCAAGTGTTTCAAAATCTTCAAAAAGCAGTACTGCTACTATCATGGAGCCAATTTAATATCTCTTCATCAAAAACAGCCACAATTTATTTACTGATATATGGTTTATGAGATATTGAAGCCTTATTCATGGTTTGCTGTACCTTAAACAAGCGGGTAGCCATTTCAAAACGTTCTTTATAGCTTCGCTTTAAACCTTCTTTTAAAAGGGCTAATTCGGTTTCGTTAAATATTTGCTTCGCTTTTTCCATTTATTAGCTTTACCATATCAAATTTACATTTTTTCACACAATACTATATCCCAAACGCAAAAAGCCCTCCCGGCTTAACCGGGGAGGGCTCATAATATAACCTGCGTTTGCAGGATAATTTGCTATTAATATAAAGTAAACTCAACCCTGCGGTTGGCCTGGCGGCCGGCAGCAGTTTTGTTGGTGGCAATTGGCTGTGTTTCGCCATAACCGGTAGCTTCAATACGTGATGCATTTGCACCTTTACTTACCAGGTAAGCTTTGATTGATTCGGCACGATCTTTTGATAAACGCATGTTCAACTCGTCTGATCCTGTGTTATCTGTATGTCCGGCTAACTTCAGGCTGAAGTTTTTGTCAACCAATAATTGGGCAACCCTATCAAGGCTTGGCAATGAGTGAGCACGGATGGTAGCTTTACCCAAATCAAATTCAAGATTTTTGATTGCATCCTTAACAACTTTTTTATCTTCTTCGGTAACGTAAACAACCGGTTTTGCAAGCGGGCAGCCAGAACCATCTACCTTTGTGCCGGCAGGTGTATTGGGACATTTGTCGTTTACATCCACCACGCCGTCGCCGTCGCTATCAGTAGTTAATTTAGCAAGGTTTGCGTTTGTAGTGTTCAGGTCATTTCTTAATTCGTCGTTTTTAGCTTTTTCTGCATCAATTTGTTTTTGCAAAGCAGTTTTGGTTTGTTCATTTTCCCATAAGTACTCGGTGCGCATAGATGATACCGGGTTATGGGTTGCCATTTGCGGTTTCTTTTTACTACCCAAAGCAAACTCTAAACCAATGTGGGCATACGAGAATCTGTCATTCGTAGTTCCATATTTGTAGCCATCAAAATTATCAGAATTTACAAAGTTAACCTGGTAACCTAAATCAAGATTTATACCCGGTGCAAGGTCGAATTTTAAGCCAAGACCTACCGGAATAAACACCTCGTTAATTGAGCCGTTGCCAGTAGTTTTATAATTAGTTTGCTGACCACCTGCCGGGGTAATTTTAGGTGTATAATTCATGTTTCCGGCACCTACTGTTAAATACGGCTGAATAAATGGTTTTTCATGACGCCAGTTAATATTGGCCAATGTAATATTGGCACTTAAACTTGCCGACCAGTTAATGTTAGTTTCGTACTGTGAGTAAGTAGCATCGCCCAGTGCATTAGGCTGGCCGCTGGTACCTTTAACTTTACCGCGCAGGAAATCGGCCTGCAGGCCAAAAGAGGGCAATATTTGTTTTTTAATATAAGCGCCATAACCTATTTGCTCCTGCGGATGGCTAAAATCCTGCCTGTTGTTACTACCAAAAATGGTAAATGGGGTTAATAATCCGCCATTAACACCTATTGACCAGGTACGCAACTGATCGCCACCTGAAAAGGGCTTAACATAGTCTTTTGCAGCTGAAGTATCGGGAGTTTGTGCGAATAATCTACCGCCTACCATAATTCCCGTAAGGAGTAGTGTGGCTTTTTTTAAATTTGTTTTCATATATTACGTTTAATTACAAGTTTACTTTTCAGTAAATCATAACAACATGTTTTCAATAGTAATGCCGTGGGAAATTATTCCGGATCTCCGGGATATATTAATCACCTAAATCACAACAAACCAAACAATTGACTAAGTCGGTAAAAATTTATTTAACTTTTTGTACAAAAGGGTTAATGGGTCAAAAACAGTACAATTCTGTATCATGGGTAATACTAAATGAGCCTAATAACTGTTTAATCCTTAAAGAACCTAATTAATAATAACCACGCACACAATCCATTATAATTTTACTGTTTCGGCAGTATTTTAAACTACGTTCCATGCCCAGGTTGTTTTATTACTGTAAACTAATTATTTGCACCTTATTTTTAATTTGCACTATAATTCCGTTTGGGTATGCACAAAACGAAAATCTTAAGTTTTTGCATATAGGGACTTCCGAAGGCCTGTCACAGATCAATGTCAACCGCATTTTCCAGGATAGCCGGGGATTTATGTGGATAGCAACCCGCAATGGTTTAAACCGGTACGATGGTTACCGCTTTATAACTTACAGGTACAATGATAAAGACAGCACATCCTTAAGCCACAACACAATAACCGATATTGCCGAAGATAACAATGGCAATATGTGGCTCGCTACATCAAGCGGCTTAAACATGTACCAAAGAAGCACCGGCCGCTTTACCAGGTATTTACATAACGATCAAAACCCTAAAAGCCTCAGCAATAACATTATTAACCGGATACTTTTTGATAATGGCAGCTTGTGGATAGCCACCCAAAACGGCGGGCTCGACCATTATGACCTGAAACATAATACATTTGAACATCATCAGCATTCAGATAAAGATGCCGGCAGCATTGGCGACAATAACGTGCGTACCGTTTATAAAGATTCTCAACACAATTTATGGGTAGGAACCGGGAATGGGGGATTAAACCTTTATAACAGTAAAAGCAATACATTTTCAAAATTCCTGTACTACAACCCGGTAACAAAAACAACCCAGGGCAAAACCGTTGTGTGCATTTTTGAGGATAAATTTCATAAGCTATGGTTAGGTACACAGGTTGACGGCCTTTTTTTGTTTGACCGTACTACTAAAACGTTTAAGGCTTTTCAGCATGACAAGAATGATGCAAGCAGTATTTCAACCAATACCGTTTACAGCTTAAATAACGATGAGGAAGGAAACCTATGGGTTGGCACCGAAAATGGCGGTTTATGTGTTTTAAATAGAGGGTCGGATAAATTCAGGATCTATCAACATGATGAAGTTGATAATAACAGTATCAACGGTAATTCGGTATATGCTATTTGCAAAGACCGCTCGGGAAATATGTGGGTTGGCACGTTTGGCGGTGGTATTAATCTATCAAAAAAAACCTCTGCAAGCTTCAACTTGTACCGGCACAACAGCCGCCAGGAAAGCCTATCCAATAATTATGTACTTGATTTGGCCGAAGACAAAGATCATAAAATATGGATAGGAACCGACGGAGGTGGTTTAAACAAATTTGACCCCGTTAATAATACATTTACCAGTTACAAAAAACAACCTGATGGTAAAAACAGTATTACAGGCAATTATGTGCTTACTGTAAAACCCGACTACGAAGGCAAACTATGGATAGGCACCTGGGCAGATGGCTTAAGCATATTTGACCCTAAAACCCAGATTTTCACCAATTTTAAGTATGATCCGGCCAAGCCGCAGGGAATTGGCGGTAACAATATTTATTACCTTTTACATACCCGCGATAAAAAGACATGGCTAAGCACTTTTAGGGACGGGCTGGATTGTTATGATGAAAAAACAAAAATATTTACCCATTATAAGTTTAATGCTAATGACCCTAAAAGTTTAAGCAGCGACAGGCCTTACGTAATGTTTGAAGATAGCAAAAACAACCTCTGGATTGGAACATCTGACGGTGGTTTAGACTTGCTTGATCGCAAAACCGGGACCTTTAAGCGCTTTATGCATGATGAAAAAACAAACAGCATCAGTAATGACGGGATAGCTGATATTTGGGAAGATACAAAGGGCAGGCTATGGCTGGCTACACTATCTGGCCTTGATCTTTTTGATCCGGTAAAAAATCATTTCACAACTTTTACAAAAAAGGACGGTCTGCCCAGTGACATTATTTATGCTATAAGAGAAGACGATGCCGGCAAACTCTGGATAAGCAGCAATGGAGGGGTATCAAAGTTAGATCCTGAAAATAAAACTTTTTACAATTACACCGTTGAGGATGGCCTGCAAGGCGATGAATATAAACCGCATTCGGCACTAAAAGCGCATGACGGGAAGATCTATTTTGGCGGTATTAACGGGTTTAATGAATTTACTCCCAAAAACGTATTAAAACAGCCTGGGTTTGCACCATTAGTTATTACGTCCTTTTTGCTATTTAATAAACCGCTCACCATTGCCGCGAGCCCGCTGGACCCATCACCTTTAAAAAATGATATAGCTGATACCCGGAAACTTACACTCTCCTATAAACAATCTGTTTTTTCTTTTGAGTTTGCCGCATTGGATTATGCATTGGCCGACAGAAAACAATATGCTTATTATTTAGATGGCTTTGATAAAGAGTGGAATTATATAGGCAGCCATAATTCGGCCTTATATACCAATCTTTCGCCGGGCACCTACCATGTATGGTTAAAATACAGGAATAGCCAGGGTTTTTGGTCGCCGGTAACCACACCGCTGCAAATTACCATTGTGCCCCCGTTTTGGTTAACCTGGTGGTTTGTGTTGCTGGTTGTTTTATTGGTTGTGGCTGCTATTTATGGCCTGTTTAAATACCGGATGCGTACTATAAGGCGGCAAAAAGAACAGCTTGAACTGTTGGTGAAAGAACGTACAGAAAATATTACCCAGCTCACTATTGAAGAAAGAAGATCGCGGGAAGCGGCAGAAAAAGCGCGTGAGGAAGCCGAAAATGCCAACATGGCCAAAAGCATATTTTTGGCCACCATGAGCCATGAAATTCGCACACCGATGAACGGGGTTATAGGTATGGCTACGTTATTGGCCAATACCGATCTTACAGAAGAGCAGGCTGAGTATACCGAAACCATTAAACACTCTGGCGATGCGCTGCTAACGGTGATCAATGATATTCTTGATTTTTCCAAGATCGAATCGGGTAATATGGAGCTGGAAGAGCATGATTTTAATATAAGGGATTGCGTGGAAAGTGTTCTTGATCTTTTTGCCGAAAAAGCATCAAAACTTAATATCGACCTTATTTACCAGATAGAACCCGGCGTACCTGAGCACATCATTGCCGATTCGATGCGCTTACGACAGATTTTAATAAATTTGGTAGGTAATGCCATAAAGTTTACCCACAAGGGCGAAATATTTATTGGTGTAAAACAAAAAGCTTTAAACAATGGTGAACTCGACTTGTTGTTCACCGTTCGCGACACAGGGATTGGCATCCCCGAAGATAAACTATCCCGGCTTTTTAAAGCATTTTCACAGGTAGACTCCAGCACAACCCGCAAATATGGCGGTACCGGCCTTGGTTTGGTTATCAGCGAAAAACTAATTTATTTAATGGGCGGCGAAATTAAGGTAGCGAGTGAGGTAGGTGCCGGTACATCTTTTAGTTTTAATATTAAAACAAGGGTTGGTATAAAAACCGCTCCAGCCCATGTTAATCTGGATGTAGCGGGACTGGAAAATAAACAAATATTAGTTGTTGATGATAACGCTACCAACCGCAGCATCATGGAAACCCAGCTAAGGCATTGGAAATTTATCCCCCTGGTTGCCCAATCTGGCGCCGAGGCCTTAACAATTTTATCTGCTAACAAGCAGGTTGAACTGGTGATTACCGATATGAATATGCCCAAAATGGATGGTGCCGACCTGGCTCGTAAAATAAAAGCCATTTACCCGTTGATGCCGCTTATTTTACTTAGTTCGGTTGATAGGCAAAGCAAACGTGAGCCTAACTTGTTTAATGCAATACTTACAAAGCCCGCAAAGCATAGTGTTTTGTTGAAACATATTATCGACCAGTTAAAAAACGATAAAAACAGCCTTACAGAACATAAATTTAAAAAAGAGCATTTATCAGCGGACCTGGCAACCCAGTACCCTTTAAACATTTTGATTGCCGAGGATAATTTGATCAATCAAAAAGTAGCCAAACAAATTCTTCAAAAAATGGGGTATCAGCCAGATATTGTCATAAACGGCCTCCAGGTTTTGGACGCAGTGGCAGTAAAGAAGTATGATATCATCCTGATGGACATGCAAATGCCCGAAATGGATGGCCTGGAAGCTACCCGTTGCATCAGGAAACAACTAACCGGCCAGCCAATTATTGTTGCCATGACCGCCAATGCTATGGTTGAAGACAAAGACAGCTGCTTACAGGCAGGCATGGACGATTACATGAGCAAACCCATGAAACTTACCGAGATCATAAGCATTCTGGAAAAATATGGGAAGCGGGTTAATGCCCAGGTATAGGAAAGACATTCCGCGGGAATAACTAATTCTTATTCATAATGATGATAATTTGAGCGGCATAGGAATTGATTTTTAATAACAATTTTTGAGTTAGGGTGTCTCCTTAAAGATGTCTCGTATAATTGTTGAAGCCTGTTCTACGCTTATTTTCTTTTTAATAAGATCTTTAAGATCGGTAACTGCACCGCCGGTCATTTCGTAGTTTTTTTCTTTACATAAGGTATAAAAGTTGAAATACAGCTCCTTTGCTTTTTCATAGTCGCCCTTACATAAAGTGGCCAAGGCAATGTTAAACATTGCGTAAGTAGCTTTTTCATTATATTTAAGAGCCTTGTATGAAAACTTAATGCAGTCGTCAAATTTTCCCACACAATAGTATCCCCAACCAAGATTACCTAAAGCAGTATCATAGGTACTATCAATACTAATGGCTTTTTTACAAGCCTCGATACCCAATTCATACTTACCAATTTTGTTATAACATAAATCGAGGCTAACATATGCGTACTTATAATCGGGGTCAATGCGCAATGCCTTTTGGTGATAATAGACAGATTTATCATATTGTTCTTTTTTGTAATAGCAATCACCAATCCTTTCATTCAGGTAAGCGTTCTTCTTTTTAAGGTTCGCCGCTTTTTCAAAATCCGCCAGCGCGGTATCAACCTTCTCCCAATAATAATAGGCGTCGCCCCTATCTTCATAATTATCGGCATTATCTGGCTGTAATTTAATGGCCTGCGTATACCATTCAACGGCGGTAGGGTAATCATCATTTGCATAATATATATCCCCTTTAAGATTATAGCCATCACCATCATCGGGGTATTGCCTGTTATTTAGGTTAGCATAATATAAAGCACTATCGGGCATATCAATTGCCTTATAACAACGGGCCAGGTAGTAATTTGTGAAAAGGTATTGCGGCTTTAATTTTTCTATTCTTCTATAAACATAAGCTGCGTCCCGGTATTTATCAAGATCATACAGGGCCGAACTTTTATTATAAAACGCATCTACATAATTAGGAAAAAGTTTAATCGCCTCTTCTTCAATAGTTATCTCCTTTTCGGGTTGCCGCATACGTCCGTAACACTGTCCTTTTAAGTTATAGGCAAAAGCGTAGGTGGGCGATATCACAAGTGCTTTATCACAATAACTAATACTTTCTGCGTATTTTCCCCTGTCGTAAAGTAACTGTGCTTTTAGTATATTATATGCAAGCAATTCCGGCTGTTGTTTAAGCAAATCATTAAGCAAAGTTTCAAGTTTTCCCTCATGATCTTCATTGGATTGCACTAACACCCTTAACCTCTTTACAAATAGCGTGTTTGGAGCCGATTTAAAATATACTGCCATATTCAGCGGCGTAGGGCCGCTCTTTTCAGTGAATACTATCCTGAAAAATTGTTGCCCCAGTTTTTTTTCTCCGGGCAATAGCTTACCATTATCCAATAACTCCGCAATGTTATAAAGCTCCTGTTCTACAAAATTAGTTACACGTTCTATTTTTATAAGTGTCCTTGCCTTCTGTAATCCCGAAAAGATAAGATGTACTCCCTTGTCAATGCTGTCTGCACGTATTGCTAAGGCCCCTTCATCAATATCGTTTATAAAACCAAACTGGTTAAAATTTGCGGTACTGGTTACGGTTCCAATTTTTCTTGACGTGGTATCTAAGGGCATTGCAACACTTGATCTCAAAAATGAAAACAAGACAAATAAGAGTAATAAGATTCGGAAATGATAAGGCATCCGGTAAATATAATAAGTGAAAATGAAGTGTTAAAATTAATATTGCTACTATTTACCGTATTGCCGGCATTTTTCACATCAAAACTCAGCCGTTGTTTAAATATATTTTTTATCATAATTAATTCATCCTCCCAAAAACGCACAATCTTTTGCCCTATATTGAATCTCCGGATCGTCATAGCGTTTTAATTCAATAAATTTGTAAAAAATAACCGCTATGGCCTTACCTAACATCTTCACCAAACCAGTTGCTGATGGTATTATTCAAAGAATTAATAACCTCAAGCCAACAACCACTCCGCAATGGGGAAAAATGACCGTAGCACAAATGCTGGCGCATTGCTGTGTATCCTACGAGATGACTTATGAAGATAAGCACCCCAAACCCAATGGGTTTATGAAGCTTATACTTAAACTGCTTGTAAAAAATAAGGTAGTAAGCGAAATACCCTATAAACATAATGGCCCTACCGCCCCGGCATTTATCATCACAACCGAAAAAGATTTTGAAACAGAAAAAGACCGGCTGATAGCTTACATCAAAAAAACACAGCAACTGGGCGAAAAAGAATTCGATGGCCGGATGTCGCACTCTTTTGGGCCTTTAAGTAGAACAGAATGGAACAATATGTTTTATAAACACCTTGACCATCACCTTAGCCAGTTTGGATATTAATCGTTTCAAGCCGATAAAAACACAAAGTTTTCTAAGCTCCGTTGGGAGCTCAAAACGGGCACTTTTAATACACCGTTGATGTACCGTTGATACATCCTCATATCACCCTTTTTGGCACCTTTCACACACTTTCGAATACCTTATGGCACCCGCCCAACAATTATTAATACACTAATAATAAGTAAGTTATAACACTATAACGAATTTTAGTCTTCTTTATTCTAAACCAAACAGGGCAATTATCTTATAGAGGTAATTGCCCTGTTTGCTTACATACAAATTTACAAAAAATTCAAAAAACAAACAAGCAAAAAATCCATTTCACACCCTAATTTCCATAAAAGCAAACCAGGGGGTTTCGGTTTAATTGCAGCCAAATACTATAAGTTTAGCCGGTAAGGCAACCCCATGAATATGGCAAACGTATTTTATGTAGATACCTCTTAATTATAATGAGGTTATAACGATAACATTAAAAAATAAATCTCTATGAAAAAGATCACCTTCCCCCTGATTGCATTGTTTATAATCAGCATTTCGGCATTTGCTATTACGCTAACTACCTACAAAGTTAAAACTCCCTACGAAGTAAAATTTTCGGGTGGTAAGATCCATGGCATATTTGAAACACTAAGGGCCAATATCCAGTTTGACAAGACTAACCCCGAGCAATCAAAAATTTCTGCGAGTATTGATGCTGAAAGCCTTGCAACCGGTTTTTTTCTAAAAAACAGCCACGCCAGGGCCGCGATAGATGCTGATACTTATCCAACCATTACATTTGTATCTACCTCGGTTACTAAAAGTGGCAGTGCTTTCCAGGCTACCGGTAATCTGAAGCTGAAAGGTGTTACAAAACCAGTCACCATCCATTTCACATTTGATGAAAAAGGCAATGAGGGTGTTTTTAAAGGCAGCTTTAAAATAGCACCCAAAGAATTTACCATCACCCGCAGTGGTACGCCCGATGAACTTACCATTAGCCTTACTGTGCCGGTTACCAAAGCCTGATCTTAACCTTAGATAAAATACTGTAAAAGAGCTTATGAGCGATAAAAAAAGGGCAAATGATGCAATGATCATTTGCCCTTTTTAAGTTTAACTCGATATTGTTTTGGCATTGTGGAGGGCTTCCCACGCTGCGCTTATCATCACGTGTTTGTAAATTACTGATTATCAGGACTATTTTTTAATATAATTTATGTCATTGCGAGGCACCACCAGCCGAGCTGGGAAAAAACAGTAATGACATGTATGGATACCACAATCACCTCGTGATCGTCATTGCGAGGAGGTACGACGAAGATAACCGACCGCAGGGAGCTCATGAATACCTATAAAAACAAAAACACAACATAAATAATCCCCAAAATGCAGATCGGATTTGCACAGCTACTCTGTAAATCGGGGATTGCTTCGTTCCTCGCAATGACGGGTAAGAGGTTTACGTGTAAAAAAAATACACACTGATAATCAATAATTTACAATCCATGTCATTGCAAGAAACGAAGCAATCGCATACTAGTTTATCCATTTTAAAACAGCTTCTCATATTTAAAAAAACCTATAAATTAAAAAAGGGCAAATGATACAATGATCATTTGCCCTTTTTAAGTTTAAAAGGATTTGTTTTATAATCCAATACCATAAGCTAAGCGCAGGCCAACCAAACCTGTATGATAATCTTTCATATAAAAGTCTTCGTACCTAACACCAATATCCCAGTGTTTGGTGGCATACCCTACTCCTCCGGAGAGGTCACGCCTGTGAAATGGCGCCCAGCCCTGGCCATCTTCTAATTTTTCCCACGCAAGTCCGCCTTCTGCAGCAACATATATGTTTGGCATAAAAAATTCCTTTACACCAATTTTAATTGGGATCTCCCCGTAGCTGCCGTACCTTTTATTGGTGGCCGGGTTTATTTTAGGGAAAAAGTGATAGCCACCGGTTGTAAATGTAAGGGCAAAATTGTTGCTAACACCATATTGCAAACGGCCGGTAGCGCCTAAGGTAAAAGTTGAGCCTAAACGTGAAACACCTGTAGGTATACCAACTTCGGCACCTAAACCTAAATTAAATTGGTTTTTGGCCGTAGTTTGCGCTTTTAAATTTGTTGTAAAAAATATAGCTGAAGCAATGAATGAAACAGCTATTAATTTTGATGTAAATTTCATTTGTGTGGTTTTAGTAATTAATCGTTTATAGATATTACAGTCTCTTTCACAAATACGTTGCCTCTGGTATCAATTTTTTTTTATCCGCATTACAGCCGGTGGCGGGCATTGCATAAAATAAGTATTAACAAAACATTAAAAAAAGGCATATACCACTTAGCTGCAGGAAAAGTTTACCTGAATTATAAAACTTAACATCACAATAAGCTAATAATTAAAGAACATTAGACAGGTATCTTCGGGCAAACAAAAAAATGATCGATGCGAACAGCAATTTTTTGCCCTAAGCACCTTAAATTCTTGTTCCTCATTCTGCTGATCCACCTCGGTTGTAACTCCTACTCTCAAAATTTAACGCTTGCAAACGGCTTCGCCCATAATGATTACTGGCATAAACGGCCTTTGTATGATGCCCTGGACAACGGATTTACCCATATTGAAGCTGATATATATTTAAGAAGGAACAAACTTATTGTAGCGCACATCCTACCCTTTTTTAAAAAGCAAAAAACACTGGAGCGCCTTTATTTTAAACCACTGCTGGAATGCATTGAGGGTAACAATAAAGAAATTAAATGCCCGGCCTACCCGCTTACATTAATGATCGACATAAAATCGGATGCCGGCAAAACTTACCAGGCGCTTGAAATTCTACTTAAAAAATACCGGTCAATATTATCAGGATATGATAACGGGGTTTATACGCAAAGGCAGGTAACCATAGTTATTACCGGTCATAAACCCTATGAAATAATTAAATCTCAACAAAACCGGCTGGTATTTATTGATGAGGACCTGATGCAGTTAAAGCAGGATACCATTTCAAAAAATTTATATCAAACTGCAAGCTGCAAGTATTCCAGCGTATTGAAATGGGATGGTAAAGGCAGCTTTTCCATAATTGAAAAACAACGCCTTTGCAATTTGGTGCATTTGGCACACAAATTTGGTAAAAAGGTAAGGCTCTGGGCCTCACCCGAAAATGAAGCCGTATGGAAGGAGCTTTTGGATTCTGGTGTAGACCTCATTAACACCGATAAACTGGTCGAGCTTAAAAACTTCCTGCTTGCCGGTCCTAAAAGCTATGCCAATGTTGATTAATGCTCAATTGTTAAAAAAAATACTCACCTAAGTTATCTCTTAATAATTTGATAACGCTGGCTTCTCTTTATTTAAAACTGGCCGGGTTACTTTTATCAAATTATAAAGCTTTGCAACAGCAACCCAATATAATTGAAAGAGAAGGAATGAAGAAAATATTATTCATTACAGGTTCAATTAACCAAACAACGCAGATGCACCAGATTGCAAATGAGTTGCCCGGATATGATTGCTGGTTTAGCCAGTTGTTTACAGACAATGTACCGCTTAAATACCTGTTAAGCAAAACCCCAATATTTAACGGCACTGTGCTCTCGCGCAAATTCAGGCTAAAGTCTGAAAGATACCTGTATCAAAACTCGCTGCAAATTGATTTCGGGGCCCAAAAAAATCAATACGACCTGGTAGTTTATTGTACAGATATGATCATTCCTAAACGGATGAGGCAATACAAAACCATTTGGGTACAAGAAGGCATGATTGACCGGTATACAACATGGAGTAAAATAGTACGCACACTTAGGTTACCATCTACCTTTTGCGGCAATACCTCCTTAAACGGCGCATCAAATATCTGCGATGTTTACTGCGCTGCCTCCGAAGGTTACAAACAACAATTTACCGGTAAAGGTACGGAGCACGGTAAAATAGTGGTCACCGGCATTCCAAATTATGATAACCAGCAACAACACCTTGATAATGATTTCCCACATCATAATTATGTATTGGTAGCCACTACCGATATGCGGGAAACCTTTCGCCTGGAAAACAGGGTGGCATTTATAAAAAAAGCGGTAAAAATAGCCAAGGGAAGGCAACTGTTGTTTAAACTCCACCCCAACGAAAATTTTAAAAGAGCCGAAAAAGAGATCATCAGCAATACGCCAAAGGGGACCCTGGTATACAAGCAGGGCAACACCAGCCATATGATAGCCAATTGCTGCGAGCTGATAACGCAGTACTCCACTGTAGTATACACGGGCATAGCTTTAGGCAAGAAGGTACACTCCTGGTTTAATATTAATGAGCTTAAAAGGCTTGCCCCGGTACAAAATGGAGGCACATCTGCCAAAACAATTGCAACGCTGTGCCGCAGTTATTTAAACCACAGGGGCGATAAAAAAAGTTTTGATCCGCAATTGGCCCTGGCCGAATACCATGATAGCGTATCGTTGCCCGAGCTAAGCGATGAACTAATAGCAAACTGGTAATAAAATTTAATACCATGACAGAAAAAATTGTAATTATAGTACAGGCCCGCATGGCATCAAGCCGTTTACCCGGCAAAGTAATGTTGCCAATATTAGGCAAAAGCCTGCTGGCCAGGATGATTGAGCGGCTAAAAATGATTCAGCACAAGGCTGATATCATAATTGCCACATCAGAAAACCAGGAAGACGACATTATAGTAAAGGAAGCTTCGGATATGAATATTCCTTATTACCGCGGAAGCCTGGGCAATGTGCTTGACAGGCATTACCAGGCGGCGAAACTGTTTAAGGCCGATATTGTACTTAAAATACCTTCCGATTGCCCGTTAATTGATCCGCGCATTATTGATTATGTACTGGAATACTTTTTTGCCAGCAGGGGCAGGTATGATTATGTGARCAATTTGCACCCGGCTACCTGGCCCGATGGAAACGATGTGGAAGTAATGACCATGGCCTGCTTAAAACAGGCCTGGGAAAACGCGGGCAGACCAATGGAGCTGGAGCATACCACGCCTTATATCTGGGAAAACCCGCTGATATTCAACGTAGGTAATGTAACCTGGCCAACCGGCATGGATTTCTCCATGTCGTACCGGTTTACCATTGATTACCCCGAGGATTATTATTTTATTGAAAAGGTATTTAGCGAGCTATATCCCATATGTAACCAATTCTCCTGCCAGGATATCCTTAACCTGCTTAACCGCAAACCGGAGATCTATCAGCTTAATGAACAATACGCCGGTGTAAACTGGTACAGGCATCATTTGGATGAATTAAAAACCGTAATACCCGCGCAAACTAAAAAAGCGCCAAAAGAAAATTTACAGGAATTACAACAAAACTAAAATATCACGAGTGGGAAATATAAATCAGCAGGAGCTTAAGGCTATCGCCTTAAAAGTAAGGGAGCATATTGTTCGCATGTCTACAGATGGCGGTTGTTTTACAGGAGCATCGTTATCGGCGGTCGATCTGATCGTTTACTTATATACCAGTTTTTTAAACATCAATAAGCACAATCTTACCCACCCCGACCGCGATTACCTGTTCCTTTCAAAAGGCCATGATGTGCCAGCCTTGTACGGCACCTTTGCCGAGCTGGGCCTGCTTGAAAAAGAGCGCCTTAAAAATCACCTTTCCATTAACGACCATATTTACTGGCACCCCAATACACAGATCCCCGGTATCGAATTTCATTCGGGTTCTTTAGGGCATTTACCATCGGTAGCTATAGGCGTTGCTATGGACCTAAAAATAAGCGGCAGTAATAACAGGGTTGTTTGCATTTTGGGCGATGGCGAACTCAACGAGGGCACTTGCTGGGAGGCGGTTTTGGTTGCGAATGCTTATAAGCTTGATAACCTGCTTTTTGTGGTTGACCGTAACCAGTTTCAGGCCAATGTACGTACGGAAGACCTGATACCGCTGGAACCGCTTGCCGACAAATTTGAGGCTTTTGGGGCTGCTGTAAAACGGATAGACGGACATGACTTCGATGCCCTGCACCAGGCATTCAGCGCTTACCCGTTCCAGGCAGGTAAACTCAATGTAGTTATTGCCGATACGGTAAGGGGGAAAGGATTACCAAGCATTGAGGAAAGAGCCGATCGATGGTTCTGCAATTTTTCTGCCGGTGAAATTGACCAGCTATTGCTTGAACTGCATGGCGAACATGGTACCCTATTAACATCCGAAACTTTAGTAGTAAGATAATATGACCTACGAAGAATTATTAACAGAGATGGCCGTAGCCAATGAACAGGTCATCGTTATGACGGCAGAAAACCGTGCGCTGGTGCGCAACCTGCCGGGTATATTGGGCAATCGTTTTATTGATACCGGTATTACCGAGCAAACCATGATAGGCGCTGCGGCTGGCCTTGCATTACGCGGCAGAATACCTGTTATACATGCCCTGGCAGCGTTTTTAACCATGCGCGCTTTTGAGTTTGTGCGTACCGATGTTGGTATAGCCAACCTGCCGGTTAAACTGAGCGGCTTTATTCCGGGCTTTTTATCTGATGGTAATGGCCCCACCCACCAGGCTATTGAGGATATATCCATCATGCGCGGGATTCCTAATGTAACTGTATTTGCCCCGGCAGATGAGGATGACCTGGTAAAAATGCTGCCGCAGATCTGGCAGTCAAAGCAGCCTGCTTATACACGCATCAATACCCGTAAAACCGGGTTCAATCATGAACCTTTTATTGCAGGCAAAGCAGAGGTTGTAGCCCAGGGCACCGATATTACCATTTTAACATACGGTTTGTTATTTGAGCAGGCGCTTATTGCAGTTGATATGCTGCAAAGTGAAGGTTTATCTGTTGGACTGATCAACATGCGCAGCCTTAAACCGGTTGATGAACAAGCTATTTTAAAAGTATCGGCCCAAAGCAAGCTTGTGGTAACGCTCGAAGATCATTTTTTAACAGGTGGTTTATACACCATAGTGGCCGAAGTATTATTAAAACACCAAACCACCGCAAATGTATTGCCCATCGCTTTAAACCAAAAGTGGTTTAAGCCCGCATTGCTGCCCGATGTTTTGCAGCATGAAGGTTTTACAGGCAAACAAATTGCCGAGAGGATACTGGGTTATAAAACTACCCATCATCAGCCACAAATTTTAACACCCGAGTTTTCAGAATAAAAACAGCATTCAAATGGCTAACAAAATAGCATTTAACAATAATTTTCCCGATATCAGCGAGTCTGATAATATATATAACCGCGCTTTAAATGCACAAAAGCCGGTTACGCAAACATTAGCTAAAGGACCAGGCCAATTTACCAAAGGCGTGGCCCCCAAATATATTGTAAAAGGCAAAGGCTCGCATGTGTGGGATGTCGATGGCAACGAATATATCGACCTTAATTCGGCCATTGGCCCTATATCTTTAGGCTACGCCTACCCCGCGGTTGACGACGCCATCCGCAGGCAACTGAACGATGGTATTACGTTTTCACTGATGCACCCTTTGGAGGTTGAACTTGCAGAACTGGTACAGGAAGTTGTCCCTAATGCCGAAGCCGTAAAGATTTCAAAAACCGGGGCTGATGTATGCTCGGCTGCCATACGCGTTGCCCGTGCTTTTACCGGCAGGGATAAAATATTTTGCTGCGGCTACCATGGCTGGCATGATTGGTATATAGGCATTACCAGCCGTAACGCAGGTGTACCAGAAGCTATTCAGGATTTAACCTACACTTTTGAATATAACGATATTGAATCGGTAAAAGCAGCACTGGATGAAACCGTTGCAGCCGTAATCCTTGAGCCTTTTATTTTTGAAGCTCCAAAGCCGGGTTATTTACAGGAACTGGCCCGGGTATGCAAAGCAAACGGTACCCTGCTGATATTTGACGAAATGTGGACAGGTTTCCGCGTAGCCCTTGGCGGCGCCCAGGAATACTTTGATGTTAAGGCAGATCTGGCTGTATTTTCAAAAGCCTGCGCAAATGGGATGCCTATAGCTTTATTAACCGGGCGTGCCGATGTAATGGAGCTTTTTAACTCCGAAGTATTTAGCTATACCACTTTTGGCGGCGAAGCCTTATCACTAGCCGCCTGTATAGCAACCATAAATGAATTACGCGACAAAAACGTGCCGCAATACCTTAATGAAAATGGCGCCTTGTTAAAAGATGGTTATAACCTTATAGCCATTGAAAACGGGATGGATAAATACACCCGTTGCGTTGGCTACAACTGCCGCAGCATGGTAACTTTTACCCCTGAAGCAGGTAACGCACTGGAAGTAAAAACCCTGATGCAACAGGAAATGATAAAACGCGGTGTGCTTTGGGCAGGTTTCCATAATATGTGCTACAGCCATACCTCCGAAGATATCGATTACATTTTGTTAGCATACCGCGATGTATTGCCCTTAATAAAAGAAGCAATTGAAAGCGGAGATATCAAAAATTACTTAAAGGGCGAGGTACTGGAGGCTGTTTTCCGCAAGGTAAGCAACTACAACATTAAACCTAAAAGCATCATAGCGGACTAATGATGAACCTTTTTTCATTACATCAAAAAACCGCGGTAGTTACCGGCGCGCTTGGGCTTATTGGCAAAAAGCATTGCGAAGCGCTGGCAGCAGCAGGCGCCAACGTAATAGTTGCGGATATTAATATTGAAGAAGCGCAGCAATTTGCAGAGCAATTGGGTGTTAACCATTTAGGGTTAGGGGTAGATGTTACCAGCAAGCAATCGCTGATAGATGCGCTTAATACCATCCTGGATAAATACGATTCGCTTGATATACTGGTGAACAACGCGGCCATCAACGATAAGTTTGAAAACCCTGCCATGGCCAAAGAGCTATCGGCCTTTGAAAACTATCCCCTGGAAGCTTTTCAGCGATCATTGAATGTAAATATAACCGGGGTGTTTTTAAGCTCGCAGATACTGGGCACACACATGGCATTGCAGGGCAGCGGCAGCATCATCAATATTGCTTCAACTTATGGCATGGTTGGTCCGGACCAATCCATATACCGCAACTCAAAAGGCGAGCAAACTTTTTACAAATCGGCTGCCTACCCTGTAACCAAGGGTGCTATAATAAACTTTACCCGCTTTTTGGCCGCCTACTGGGGCCATACCGGGGTACGGGTTAACACTTTATCGCCAGGCGGGGTCGAGAACGGACAAACAGAAGATTTTGTAGGCAATTACTCGGCAAAAACATTATTGGGCCGTATGGCCAAAGCATCAGATTACCAGGGCGCACTTGTATTTCTTGCCAGTGAGGCATCGGCTTACATGACGGGCGCTAACCTGGTGGTAGATGGAGGATGGACAGCAATTTAATTCACACATAATTATGAATGAGATTTTAAAACAAAAAGCGGCAGGCATCAAACTTCTGCTAACCGACAACGATGGGGTATTAACAGATGCCGGTGTTTATTATAACACTGATGGCGAACTGCTAAAAAAATTCAACATGCGCGATGGCATGGGTGTGGAACGCTTGCGGAGATTAGCCGGCGTAGATACCGGTATCATCACCGGCGAACACTCGCCTTCCCTGATTAAAAGGGCTGCCAAATTGCAGATTGCCGAACTTCATTTAGGCATTAAGGACAAGGCTGCCGTTTTAAAAGAAATCTGCAGCCGTTTTAACTTATCATTAAACGAAGTTGCCTACATAGGCGATGACTATAATGACCTGGAAGTTATAAAGCTTGCCGGCTTAACCGCCTGCCCTGCAGATGCTTTACCATTGGTTAAAGCACAAGCTGATTTTGTAAGTTCATTAAACGGCGGCGAAGGCTGTTTCCGCGAATTTGCAGAGTTTATTATCGAATCAAAAAGCACCACTGCTACGCCGGGTACCCGCAATGGCACTATTACTTTGCAAAATGGCCGGGTAATTGGCAAAGGCCAGCCAAGCTATATTATTGCCGAAATTGGTATTAACCATAACGGATCACTTGAAACCTGCAAAAAACTGATTGATGAGGCTGTTGCAGCTAAAGCCGACGCGGTTAAGTTTCAGAAACGCACACCCGAAATTTGTGTACCAAAAGACCAATGGGAAATAATGCGCGATACCCCCTGGGGCCGCATCACTTATATAGATTACAAGCGCAAAACTGAGTTTGGTATTGCCGAATATGCCACTATCGATCACTATTGCAAAAAACTTGGTATCGATTGGTTTGTTTCTGCATGGGATGTTCCATCGGTTGATTTTATGGAAAGGTTTGATACTATATTGTACAAACTGGCATCGGCTTCGTTAACAGATTTTGATTTGATACAACGCATCCTGGAAACGGGTAAGCCTTTAATGCTGTCCACAGGCATGTCAACCATGAAAGAGATTGAAGCAACCATGGCCTTTGTAAATGCGTTT
This sequence comes from Mucilaginibacter sp. P5_A6, assembly GCF_056400585.1. Lineage (NCBI taxonomy): Bacteria > Pseudomonadati > Bacteroidota > Sphingobacteriia > Sphingobacteriales > Sphingobacteriaceae > Mucilaginibacter > Mucilaginibacter sp. P5_A6. Next base: position 79,977 of record NZ_JBFUKZ010000009.1, read on the forward strand.
GATGAAAACTACCCATTGTTCATTGCGCATTCAACCTCTGCCTATCCATGTAACCCTCATGAGCTTAACCTTAAAATGATCCAAACGCTGGAAGCCAAATATCCGGGCATCCCAATTGGTTATTCTGGTCATGAAACCGGGCTGGCAACTACTGTAGCTGCGGTAAGCCTGGGCGCTACTTTTATTGAGCGTCATTTTACACTTGACCGTGCCATGTGGGGATCAGATCATGCCGCATCTGTTGAGCCGCAGGGTTTACAACGTTTGGTACGCGACATCAGGGACGTAGAAACCGCTACCGGCGATGGCCATAAAAGGGTTTATGAATCTGAACTGGCGCCCATGAAAAGGTTAAGGGTAAACATTAGCGATGAGTATAAAGAAAAGCCTTTAGTTTAGTAATGCCACCGGGAAACGTACTTACCATAACATCAATTATCCTTGCCTGCTGGGTTGTTTTCATCATAGCATGGGAGCGGATTTCGCCCTATCGAAAAGGTTTAGCCTTTTTTAGGGAAGGTTTTTGGGTTGACCTGGTATGGTACACGCTGATACAGAGCTATTTTTTGAAGATCCTGATTTTCGATTATATCATTGTGCCCCTTCAAAGGCATTTTGATCTGTCGCATCTGCAACTCATCAATCATTGGCCGTTGGCTTTGCAGGTATTGTTTTTTGTGGTTACACATGATCTTTATATCTACCTGTTCCATCGCTTTCAGCATTCCAGTAAGTTTTTCTGGCGCATCCATGAAGCGCACCATTCTGGTAAAGAGGTTGATTTTTTAGCCGGATCACGGTCGCATATCATGGAGATCGTCATTAACCAAACAATCGAGTTTGCTCCTATTATACTTTTAGGAGCAAACCCGGTTGTTGTACCTATAAAAGCATTGATAGATGCCATGTTCGGGATGTTCATCCATGCCAATGTTAAGGTAAAAATGGGTAAATTTAAATATATCCTGAACTCGCCCGAATTGCATTTATGGCACCATGCCAACTACCAGGAAGTTTTCCATGCCAATTTTTCAACCAAGTTTTCGGTATGGGACTACTTGTTTGGCACAGTGTACGATCCAGGTCATGCGCCTGGCAATAAGCCGGAAAACTGGGGACTTTATTATGATTATCCTAAAGATTACTTTTTACAGCATGCCTTTTCGGTAAAGCGTTTTGATGAAAAAAGCTTGTTGAAATATCCATGGTTTAAATGGTATTATACTTTAAGATCAAGGATTATGGATCATTTTAAAAAATCATTACCTGTAAAATCCCAGGAACCTAAAATTCATTTTCGGCCTTCGATATCAATAAAACAAATACCCGAAGAAGATAAAATATTACAATAAAACTTAAAAATTTGGCCTGGATATACCTCATCATAGCCGCTGCCTTTGAAGCCGCCTGGACATTCTCACTTAAGCTGATGAAATTCAGCGATCTGAAAGCATTACGGTGGAACTCGGCCCTCAGCATACAACAGGGCTTACCGGTATGGCTGCCCTTTGCGGGATATGTTCTTTTTGGTATTGGCAATATCTACTTCTTTTCGTTAGCCATAAAACTGGTGTCCCCAGCCGTTGCCTATGCCGTTTGGACAGCCATAACTTTGATATTAATAAAGGCATGCGAAATGACTTTATTTGATCAGAAACTATCATGGCAGGAGTTTTTCTGTATGCTACTGATCATGACCGGTATTATGGGATTAAATTTTTATGGAAGAGAAATAAAATAATCAGCAGAGGCTGTTTAAAAATGTTTTATTAATGTTTTTATACTTTCCAGGTGTAAAGGCCTGTCAGTCTGAGCCTGTCGAAGACTCGTGCGGAGAGGCCTTTGCCCGCTATGCTTCGACAGGCTCAGCATGACAACGCTTTAGTAACGCCATTCTCTCTTTCTTCTAAGATTTTAGCTGGTATTTATCACCTGCCACTTCCTTAAAATCCTCTTTACCTGCACCGCATGTTGGGCATTCATAATTTTTTAAAGCGGCAAATGGTGTACCGGGCGAAATTCCGCTTTGTTCATCGCCGTAAGCCTCATCGTAAATGGTAAAGCAATTGATGCATTGATGAACATAGGTTTCGCTTATAAGCTCCACATCCTCTTTAATAACAGCTACAGGAGCCTGCCGGGCGGTACTTTGCATTTCATAAAATGCATCACAAAGCGCTATAAGGTGCCTGCTCAGGTCGGCCTTTGATACGTTCTGTTTATAAGTGATAAATTCGCGGGTATTATGATTAAAATCCCGGGTATGCACAATATCAAATTTCTCAGGCTTACGCTCACGGATCACGATGGAAGCGTAGATACCCGATTGTGGCGTCCTTTTAATGGCAAAGCTTAAGCGGTAAGTACGCAGGTCAGCCTCTTCAAACTCGCGAACCAATTGCTGCTTAAGTTCAAGACACTGGCGGCACAGGTCCTCTACCTGCCAGTTGAGCTCGTTTGAGGCATGCCTGATGTTAACCCGGTGTTTATTTAGCAGGTTGCCCCATAAAGGCCGGTGTTTGGCCTCAATATTTTTTACCAATAATGATTTCCAGGGACTGATGTACAGCTGTCCTACCCTGGTTTGCATACAAAGGTTGCAGATCTCCTTTAAAAACTCAATATCAAATAGCTCGTTGCGCCTGTATATACCCAACCAGTGTTTATCCCCCTGTTTATTAAAACCCTCGTAATAGGGCAAATGAAATTCTGGGATTTGCAATGGCTGCTCTATTGGCTGTATAACAAACTGGTTGCCTGCCGTAACAAGCTGATGTAACAAATCCGGGTTAGGCACCTCGGCCTGGTTATAAAATAATTGCTTGTTGGCAAAAATCACGTCCTGTATTACTTTGCTTATCGCCGGGATATCATCCGAGTAGATCAGTACGGGCCAGCAATACAGGATATTGGTTTTTGGAAACCTTACATACAAATACCAGTAATTACTCACCGGCGATGCGATAAAATTAAGGTTCCCGGTAAAAAACGGGACAAAAGTTTGATTGATATCAACCAAATTTATTTTAAGCAATGGCCTGTGATCAAACAGGTCGAAAATATCTTTATAAACCCCCTCTTTAAGCCAGTTCTCCTGGTTAAAAATACCATCTGCAATGTACGAGCTGGTGATGTTAGGATTAATATCGGCATCAATTTCATAGTCGATACCTGCACCCAGCATATCAAACTCCAGGTCTTCTAAATATTCCGGATCGGTTTCAAAATACAGTTGCTGCCTGTTACCAAAACGAACATGCGTTGCACCAGCATTTTGCGCAATGATGAGCATCTCGTAAAAATCGCCCGCAGATGCTACCCCTCCCGGTAAGTTTATCTTAATCAGTTGTTTGTTAGCGTCCTTCATCTTTTTAAGCATTCATTAATTGTTGCTGTAAAACCTCCTCCAGCAAACGTTTAACCTCGGGCCGGCATGAGCCGCAACCTGTACCTGCACCTGTTGAATTGCAAACGTCGGCCAGCTGGGTACAACCCGAAGCTACTTTATTGCGGATATTATCGGCCCCAACATTATTGCAGCTGCATACCAGTTTACCTAAAACAGGTTCGGCGGTTTTACCGCTGCGTAATAGTTTAAGGCGCTTGTCGCTCAGCTCGGTTTTGTTGGCTATCAGTTCCTTAAATTCCTGGAACTCGCCCTTATCACCTATTAAAATGGTGCCCACCAGCCTATCCTGGTGAATAATACATTTTTTGTAATAGCGTTTGGCCTTATCAATAAATACTATTTCTTCAAAATCCTTATCATCCGGGCATTCAGATAGGCCTATGCTGCACAGGTCAAACCCATGAATCTTGATGATGTTCATGAACAGGCTGCCTTTATAATAGCTGGCTATATCGCCGTTCATGTAACCGGCTACCACGGCGGCCTGCTGTTCTGCCGCGGCAGTTATACCGTACAGGGTACCATTAAACTCGGCAATTTCGCCAATGGCGTATATAGATGGATCACTGGTGAGCAGGCGTTCGTTCACCAGCACACCGCGTTTGCAATCCAATCCGCTCTCTTTGGCAATTTCCAAATTGGGCGTTGTGCCAATAGCCAGGATCATGGCATCGCAATCAATTTTACGACCACTTTTTAAGCCGATACCGGTTAATTTAGACCGGCCATAAAACAGCTGTACCTCATCATCATAAAAAATATCGCAACCCTGGTCGGCCATTTCCTCGTGCAGCAAACGGCTTCCCAACTCATCCAGCTGGCGGTTCAAAAACCTTGATGTACGCTGAATAATGGTGATGGTGATGCCCATTTCGCGCAGGGAAGCAGCCATTTCAAGGCCCAGCAATCCTCCCCCAACAATAACCACATGGCCGTTTTTAGGCATGTGTTTTTTAAAGTTATCAGCATCGTTGCGACTGCGCATACTAAAAATACCCTGCAATGCAGGTACATTTTTAGGTATAGCTGCCCTGCTGCCGGTAGCCAGTAATAAAACATCATAATAGGTTTTTACACCCCTGCTATCCAGCACATATTTATTGGCACGGTCAATCTTCTCTATGCTTACACCGCGCAACAAGCGAATCTTAAATTCTGGTTCCTCCTCGTCGGTCATTTTTACCAGCTGTTCCCAGCTTTGCTCGCCGCTAATGTAATCGGGCAGCATTACGCGGTTATAAAACGGGTAATCCTCCTTGCTAAAAATGGTGATCTCATCATCCTTGTTCAGTTCCCGGTATGAACGAACAAAGCCATGCGCACCCGCTCCCGCACCCACAACTACTATCCGCTGAAAAGGCTTCTTATATTTTTGAACGCTTACCGCGCAGTATTTAAAATCGGGTTCTTTTGATATCGGGTCAAGTATATCATTGGTAACATTATTAACCCGGTGCATATCGTTATTTAAAATTTTTCCCCAGTGCATCGGCACAAAAACAACACCTTGCTTTATTTCGGGGGAAATTTTGGCTTTAACCTGCACCTCGCCCCTCCGGGATTTGATGATGGTAACATCGCCGTCCTGTATATTTAACGCAACAGCATCCAGCGGGTTTATCTCCATAAACGATTGCTTAATATGCTGGTTAAGCTTGTTCACCTTCCCGGTTTTGCTCATGGTATGCCACTGATCGCGGATGCGGCCGGTAGTAAGGATAAAAGGATAATCATCATTGGGCATTTCGCTGGTAAGCTTATCGGGCACAGCACTGATAAGCGCATTGCCGCTTTGGGTATAAAATTGCTTATCAGTAAATAAACGTTGAGTGCCCACAACAGCATTTCGTTTTTTATAAGGCCATTGTACCGATCCCTGTTGCTTGATGATATCATAGCTCAACCCGCTGATATCTATATTGGTTTTAGCGGTGAGTTTGGCATGTTCGGCATAAATTTCGGCAGCATTTTTAAAATCAAAGCCTTTGTAACCCATCTTTTGAGCAAACTTGCAAATGATCTCGCTGTCGGGCATTGCCTCACCGGGGGCATCCAATACTTTATTGAGGTAACTGATGCGCCGCTCGGAATTGGTCATGGTGCCTTCTTTTTCGGCCCAGGCAGCAGCAGGTAGTATCACATCGGCATAAGCCAGGGTTTCCGGCTTATTGCTGATTTCCTGCACTACTACAAACTTCGCTTTTTTCAAAGCTTCCTCGGCCAGGCGCACATTAGGCAAACTGGTTAGCGGGTTGGTGCACATAATCCAGATGGCCTTTAAGCGTCCATCATTCAGGGCCTCAAACATTTCGGTGGCCGTTAGGCCTGGCTTTGCGGCTATTTCCGTTCCGCCCCAAAACTTTTGTACCTCGGCACGGTGCAGTGGATTTGCCAAATTGCGATGGGCCGGCAACAGGTTGGCCAAACCGCCTACTTCGCGCCCGCCCATAGCATTTGGCTGCCCGGTTAATGATAGCGGGCCCGAGCCCGGCTTACCAATATGACCGGTTATTAAATTGAGGTTTATAAGACTTAAATTTTTGTTTACCCCTATCGAGCTTTGGTTAAGCCCCATCGTCCACATTGAGATAAATCCTTTGGCTTCGCCAATGTATTTTGCCGCAAGGCGAATGTCGTTTTCATTTAGCCCGCAAATCTCAGCAGATTCAGCAAGGGTCCTTTCAAATACAAGCTGGCTGTATTGCTCAAAGCCATCGGCATGGTTGGTTATAAAATCAATATCGATGTCGCCATTTTCTATCAAGATCCTGCCAATAGCATGATTAAGCGTAATATCAGTACCGGGATTTATTTGCAGGTGCAAATCGGCAATGCTGCAGGTATCAGTAGCCCGGGGATCAACCACTATAATTTTAACATCGGGATTTGCTGCTTTGTGGGCCTCAACCCTTCGCCATAAAATAGGATGGCACCATGCCGGGTTGGCGCCGGTAACATAAAAGCAATCGGCCAGTTCAATATCGTCATAACAAACCGGTACACTATCTTCTCCCAGCGCTACTTTGTAAGCCACTACTGCGCTGCTCATACACAGGCGCGAATTGGTATCAATATTATTACTGCCTATAAAACCCTTCATCAGCTTGTTTACCACGTAATACTCCTCGGTAAGGCATTGCCCTGAAGCATAAAACGCCACCGACTCCGGTCCGTATTTGTTGATGAAAGTTTTAAAAACGGCGGCTGTACGCTCCAGTGCATCATCCCAGCTTACCCTTTGCATGGGCATGCTTTTGTTATAGCGCATTTGCGGATACAATAGCCTGTCGGTTTTATCATTGGCAGTATAGTGCAGGTTAAGCCCTTTACTACATAGCATCCCCTTATTTACAGGATAATCTTTATCCCCCTCTAAAGTGATGCTGCCATTTTTCTCTTTATTAATAACAACGCCGCAACCTACCCCGCAGTAGCAGCAGGTACTTTTCAATGTATTAACAGAGCGTTTATTTATCGACATCTTTTTTAGTGCTGAAAGCAGAAGGCTTAAGGCCAAAGGCTTTAAGCGATTCTGCTTTTATTTGTAAATGAAGCTAAAAAAGCTTTTGGCCTTTAGCTTTCTGCTTTTAGCTTAATTAAGCTACCGCTACAAGCGGCTCTTCAACTTCTTTTGATACTATTTGTTTTTGGAAACGGGTGATCAATACAATTACAGATACTACCATAACACCAACGCCGATGTAGGTAAACGCCTGCACATAAGTAATGGTAGATGATTTGAATAAAAAGCCAAACAGCATACCACCCAGGTTACCACCCGCACCAACTATACCGCTCACCATACCTACATTTTTACTGTTAATAAATGGCACAATACCATAAGTAGCACCATTTGACATTTTAAGGAACAGAGCGAATGAAAGCATAGAAATAATAGCAGCAGTAAGGTTGCCAGAGTTGGCAAACAAAATAAGCCCTGCACCTTCTAATAACAATACACCCGCAAGCAATAAGCCCTTACCGCGCATGCCGAATTTACCGCCAACCTTATCAGATACGATACCACCCAACGCACGGGCAAAAATGTTCATGAAGCCAAAAATACCAGCCCAAAAACCAGCAGAGCTTTGCGACAAATGAAACGTATCAACAAAGTGCAGCGAGGCTACGTTATCAAACGTGATTTCCATTCCAAAGCACATGGCGTATGATAAGGTTAAGGCCCAAACGCGCCAGTCGGCCAAAATAGACCAATCCGTTTTTGAAGAACTGGTTTTAGTATGCCCTATTTCGTCATAGTTACCGTTGGGCGTATCCTTGGTATATTTATTATATATAAATGCCATAATCAGCATCAATACGCCCGGTACTATCATGGCGTAACGCCATGCTTCGGCTTTGGTAAAACCTGCACCAACAATGGCTGCAAATATTAACGGCATTACCATATTAGTTATACCACCACCCAGGTTACCCCAGCCACCTGTTACGGCATTGGCTGTACCCTTTATATTAGGTGCAAACATCATAGATGTATGAAACTGTGTAATCACAAATGACGAACCTATTACGCCAATAGCAAGGCGGAACAACAGGAACGAAGTGTAATCATGCGCCAAACCCACTAAAAAAACGGGCAATGAACCTATAAGCAATAATCTTACTGCAGTTTTGCGTGGTCCCCAGGTATCACAAAGCTTACCAATAATAAGGCGTGCTATAATAGTAGCAGCTACAGATGCTATAATGGTATTACCTACCTGCCCTTTGCTTAAGTGCAGTTCGGCACGGATGGTTGGCATCAAAGGGGCCAGGCCAAACCAGCCAAAAAAGCACACAAAAAACATGAGCCAGGTGGTGTGGAAGGTGCGCATTTGCACGCCCTTTAATGAAAATATATTCAGTTTAGTAAGTTGTTTTGCTGTTGTGTTATTCATGCTATCGTTTTTTATTTTGTGGGATGGTATATTATTAGTCTTCATCATCTATAGAGAACTTTTCAATCAATAAATTCAATAAGCGGTCGTGAATTTCCATATACATGGGGTCGTGTACTATAAATTTTTTATTACGCGGCCTTGCCAACGGAACATCCACAATTTCTTTTATTGTAGCTGCAGGGCCATTATTCATAACCACTACCTTATCTGCCAAAAAAATCGCCTCTTCAATGTCATGCGTAACCATCACAATGGTTTTTTCGCGATGATCAAGGTTCCATAGTTTCAGGAGCTCAACATGCATTGCACTTTTGGTTAAGGCATCAAGCGCACCAAAAGGCTCATCAAGCAATAATATTTTTGGATTAATAGCAAAAGCGCGGGCTATAGCCACCCGTTGCTTCATTCCTCCCGAGAGCTGACCAGGCAATTTATCCTTATGCTCCCAAAGATTTACCATCCTTAAATTAGATTCTACTAATTTAACCCGCTCTGCCGCGGACAATTCTTTTAGGGCGGCGCCAACCGCTACCTCAATATTTTTATAAACTGTAAGCCACGGAAGCAGGGAATAATTTTGAAATACAATTCCTCTATCGGGTCCGGGCGAGTTTACTTTTTTACCATTTGCATATACCTCGCCGCTTGTAGGTTTAACCATGCCGCTTATGGTGCTCATAAGAGTTGATTTACCACAGCCGGAATGGCCTATCAGTGCAACTATTTCGCCTTTTCTTACTGTCAGATCAATTTCCTTAACAGCGGTATATATTCCTTTAGGCGTTTTAAAACTAACTGTTACATTATTTACCTGGATGCTTACCGGCGCATTAGCGCCTTGTTCCAAAATAATTTCGGCAGTTGCAGTAATGTCATCCGCAGGTGGTGCAATTATTGACACGTTACTCATAAAATTAAATTTTTAATAAATGATGATTAATTTTTAAACCGCGTACGAGAATTTTTGCTGTAACCAGGTAAAACACCTATCCAGCAATGAGCCTACTACTCCTATTATAATAATAGCTACTAAAATTTTTGCTACGCTGCCCCCGTTAAATCCCTCTTCCCAAACAAAGTTGCCCAGGCCAATTCCTCCCGAAAGCATTTCGCCGGCAACAATTACCATCCAGGCAATACCGATAGATAACCTTAGGCCGGTAATAATATGAGGCAAACTAAATGGCAATAATATTTTGGTAACGTATTTCCACTTTGAAAAACCGAAGGCCTTGCTCACATTTTTATGATCCTGCGGAATATGCGAAGCGCCGAAAGCCGCATTGATTAAAGTGGGCCACAAACAGCATATAAAAATCATGAAAATGCTGGCCTTTGGCGAGTCCTGGAAAATGGCCAGTCCTAATGGAAACCAGGCCAAGGGCGAAACAGGTTTTAAAATTTGCACCATTGGGTTAATAACCCGCATAGCTATTTTGCTGCTCCCCATAATTAAGCCAATGGGTATTGCAAATAAACTGCCCAAACCAAAACCAATGCTTACCCGGCTAAGCGAGCTCAGCAGTTTGGTGCCTATCCCTTTCTGGTCGGCATCGTTTTGAAATGGGTGCTGTATTACCTCCTTAAAAACAGTCCAGGTAGCCGATGGTGCAGGAATCTCGTTTTTAGTGAGCTTAGCTATTAAAGCCCATATACCGCCCATAATGATCATGCCTGCCAGGAAATAGACTACCGACATGGCCGTTTTTACTGAAAATAATTGCTTCATATCATTTTAATGTTTTGGTAAACCTGCCGGGCCATATAAGCCTGGCAGGCTTTTTCCATGTTAATTAACTATTCAACCTATTTTTTTGAACCGGCTATATATGGTGCCGGGTTTTTCGGATCAAAAAATATAGTTTCCAGGTTTGTTTTAAAAGGTTTCATATCCTCCTGCACAGGTACTCCCATGCTTTTGGCAACCTCGCTATATAAATCATCCATGATTAATTTTTGCGCTACCGCAGAATAATCCGGCGCAGTGCTGATCATCCCAAAACGCATGTACTGGGCCATAAACCAAATACCGTATGATAGTTTTGGCGTATTTACCGCGCCATTGTTGTAAAACAACATGTAATCATCCTTGTATTTTTGAACGCCCAAGTCGCAGCCAATTTCTGTTGAACCCATTAACCGGGCCTCAATAACCTGTACCGGAGCATTCACATAATTTGGCTTGCTAAGTAACAGCGCGGCTTTTTTGCGGTTGCTCATTACATCAAGCCATTTACAGGCTTCAATAATGGCTTTCATTACATTTTTAAGATCTTCTTTATCGGTTTCGGCAAAAGCCTTGTTGGCTACCAGCGCTTTTTCGGGATGGTTTTTCCAGATGTCCTGGCTGGATATTTGGGTAAACCCAATTCCCTGTGTTGCAGCAACGCCATTCCAGGGTTCGCCTACGCTAAAGCCTTCCATATTATCCACTTTCATGTTGGCTACCATTTGCGGCGGCGGGATGGTAATAATACCCACCGATTTAGAATTTACACCGCAGGCTGCCAGCCAGTTGCGCAGCCATATATCATGCGTGCCGCCCGGAAACGTCATGGCAAAGGTTACTTCCTTACGGGCCTTTACAGCTTTAATGGCGCCGGCCACTTTTTTAAGATCCCTGAAACCAACCAATCCGCAAAAATCTTTCGACAAGGTTATAGCCTGGCCATTATTACTAAGGATCATGGCTATCTTCATTTCGGACCCGGCTTTACCGCCAATACCTGTGTACACCGAAAATGGCATAGAGAAAAGACAATGCGCGGCATCCAGCTCGCCATTTAATATTTTATCGCGGATTACCGCCCATGATGCTTCTTTTGATAGTTGCACATCAACACCATATTTGGCAAAAAAGCCCATTTCTTTTGCAATTACCAGCGGGGCACAGTCTGTTAACGGGATAAAACCCAGCTTAACTACTTTTTTGGGTGGGTTGGCAGCAGCGCCGCTTATCATAAGTAAAGCGCACAAACACCATGATAGTATGGGCTTGTAATATTTTTGTATATATATATTCATTGCAGGCATTTTAAGTTTTATGATTTAGTTATTGTTTGATAGCTACCGGTTTACTGTAAAAAAAGTCGGGTGTAAATTTCAACATTACATAAGCCCAGGTACCTGTTTTATTAAAGGTTGCGGCAGTAGCATCGTTTACGGCTTGTGCTTTAGCAAACGGCATACTGTCTGTAGCCTTCATCAACGAGTAAGCCAATTCAATATTGGTAAACTTGTTCATGTTATAGCTTAACTGCAGATCGGCCTCTTTACCCAGGTTTCTTTTAATAATTGTGCCATCTGCTTTTTTCATATCCTGGTTCAGTGAAAAGGAATGCAGATCCAGACCTAATGCAAAGGTGTTGGCCGTATATTTAAATTTAACATAAGGGTTACTTAAACCGCCTTTAGGCGATCCGGTGCCTGCATAAAAATAATCCATATAGCCCCAAAACTTGTGAGGTGTGCCATACAACGGATCAAATGAGTTGTTTTTACCTAAGGCTATATCGGAAGTTTTAGTACCCGAAAGCACATCATAACCAGGGGTTATGCTAAAGAGGTCTTTTTGATAAGTTGCAGCGATAGTATAATGAAACGCGCTCATCTTTTTACCATCCCTGTCGTTACCCGATTGGCGGTAGTAGGCACCCTGTATAGCTATTTTGCCAAAGCCCGAGGCATTGCCAATAGTGGGGTTAAGCATTAAACCATAGGTATAACGTTTGTTAATCCCATAGTCATAAGTATCGGTGGCGCTGCTTGGCACAAAACGCCTGCCGTAAACATATCCGGCGGTTGCGCTGCCTACTGAATCGAGGCGGTATTTACCAAAATTATCATTCAACAATAATATAGAAAGCTTAGTTTGATTAAACTTTTTACTGATATACAAACTGGTGAACGATTTGTAGTTTTGTGTTGCACCATTAGTACCGGCTGGGTTACTATATAAAGGTGTACCTGTTTTTGAACTGTTGTTTGCTGCGCTTCCTGCTGCAGTTAACGGAACAATACCAGCCGGAAGCGGTACCAGCGTACCTAAACTATTTTTAATGTATGCAGGTAAATTACCTGGTAAATAATTGGTGTTGGTTACACCATTGGCATCGGTGTTTTGATTATAAGCAAAGCCAAGATCAACCTGCCAGCCGTGGTGCACGGCTTTTAATAATGCCATATCATGCTGGCGTGCCTGTTGTAGCCAATCGAGGTTACCAATAAGCCGCGAATCATCATAAATTAATTCCTGCCGTCCTATTTTAAAGGTAAGCAGATCTAATAACTTAAACCGTACGTTGGTATCGGCTTTATTGGCCAGGGTTAACTCGGCCCAGCCTTCATGTAACATAAGGCGGTTGCCATCAGCCGCCGATATGGTTGAAGCATCAGCTCCCCATACTCTTATATCCTGCACACTTACTCCAAATGTTAAAAGATCCCATTTATAACCAAAATTTAAACGGGTGCGCTGCGAAATAAAGTCGGCACTTTTTGCGCCCTTTGGTACAAGGTTGCCATAGCCGTCACGGGCTTCTCCCCGTATCCGTAATTGCCCTGCCAGGCTGAACTGAGCCCTTACTGTGTTAAATTGAAAACTGCCTAAAATTAAAAATACGGCAAATACTATGAATTTATAGCGTACATTTTTATACATTTGAATTGGTTTTTTATTTGTTAAAGCGATTAAAAACTGTTTGGCCCTGCCTGGGAATGCGACCTCCCGACAGGGCTTTTTTATTATATTTTTTTTGTTTTCACATAGGCGACATCGTTTTTTTTAATAATTCTGAATTTAATTTAATAAATATATCGTATTTAATGAATAAATGCAAATATTTGCAGCGCAAAGTTAATTTTTATGATTAAAATCATGTAATTATTGATTTTTTATCAAAATTTTAAATTTCATGGGTTTAAAAATTACGAAAATATGTTTTTGATAATTTTTTACTTGGCAAAAATTGAAAAATTGGCAATTAAATTCGATAAAAATCAATATTTATCAACTTAAACTACTTAAACACTTCAAAATTTACCAAACAACTCAATTTTTATCGCTATTTTTAATAAAAAACAAGAGAAATTACTTACTAAATGAAAAAGAACATTCAATGCGACAACCAAACTTGTACTTTATGCAAAAGCTGTATAAAAGAATGGTTGCCAGCCATTGCCGCAAACAGAAAAAACTTCAAAGTTAAGAAAGGACAGGTTATTTTTAGCGAAGGCGACCCGGTTACCGGAATCTATTTTGTGTACCAGGGAAATGTGAAAGTTCACAAAAAATGGGGCTCAGATAAGGAACTCATCATCCGTTTTGCCAACAAAGGAGCCATTTTTGGGCACAGGGTGTTAGGAAAACACGCAACTCATTACCCTATTTCGGCAACAGCGCTTGAAAATGGTATTATATGTTACGTTGATATGGAATTTTTTGAGGCAACTTTAAAAGTAAACCCTCAATATACCTACCAACTGATGTTATTTTTTGCCGATGAATTACAGGAAGCAGAAAAAAAGATGCGCAACCTGGCACATATGCCTGTTAAAGGCCGCGTTGCCCATGCTTTGGTATCACTAAAAGATCAGTTTGGCATTAACGAAGATGGCCATATTGATATTGAGCTTACCCGCCAGGACCTGGCCTCTTATGCCGGTGCAACTTATGAAACAGTTTTCAGGGTGGTGAACGAGCTGACCCAGGAAGAAATCATCAGCACCAACGGCAAAAAGATCAGCATTGTTAACCAGGAAAAATTATTTGTTTTAACACAGGATACCAATCAGTAGCATACGCAAACCCAGGGACGGGTTGCACGTTTGCGTATAAAAAAAACAGGCGTTGACTCTATTGGAGTCCCGCCTGTTTTAATCTTAATTATTTGTAGGTATTTGCCTTAAGCGATACCCACAAATACCTTACCGTCTGCAACTTTTACAGGATAGGTTTTAATAACCAGTTCCTCTTCGCCAATACATTCGCCAGTAAGTAATGAGAATGCTTTTTTATGAAAAGGACAAGCTACTTTTGGCTCGCAACTTTCGCCGGCACTGCCTATCATTCCCCGCGAAATAGCCATTTGCTGTTTATGCGGACAAAGATTTTGAGTTGCATACCACTCACCCCTGCGGGTAAAATTAAAAATAGCTATCTGCTCATCGCCATGCTTTACGCACGATCCGCCATTTTCGGGCACATCATCTACATAACATGCCAGTATCCATTGTGTTGCTATTGTTGTTTCCATTGTGTTATATTTTTATCAGCCCAGCACGTCCTTTCTAAAACATGCCGCCTTCTTTTTTTGACTTTTTGAATTTTAACTTAAAAACCTACCACTCTTTAGCCCGCACCTGCTCGCGCATTGGTTCAAACTGTGCATGTGGATCTTTTTCTTCGGGAGCGTTTATAAAGTGGGCAAAACGTTTGCGCATTCCAGGACTTTCAATCACCTCTTTCCACTCGCAGTGATAGGTATCTACCAGCGCCTGCATTTCTTCTTCCAGTTGTTCGGCCAGACCAAGACTATCGTTTACAATCACATTTTTAAGATAGCTCATTCCGCCATCCAACTTGTTAAGCCAGGTTGCAGTACGGGTTAGCGGGTCAGCGGTTTTGATATAAAACATCAGGAACCTATCAAGGTATTTGATACAGGTTGCACTATCAATATCGGTAGCCAGCAATTGGGCATGTTGTGGTTTAGATCCACCATTACCGCATATGTAAAGGTTCCAGCCCTTTTCGGTAGCTATAATTCCAAAATCTTTTGACTGTGCTTCGGCACATTCACGTACGCAGCCACTTACGCCACCTTTAAGTTTGTGCGGCGCACGGATACCTTTATACCTATCTTCAATCTCAATAGCGAAAGTTACACTATCATGCAAACCAAACCGGCACCAGGTACTGCCTACGCAACTTTTTACGGTACGCAAAGCTTTGCCATAAGCATGACCGCTTTCGAAACCAGCATCTATCAGCTCTTCCCATATCAATGGCAGATCGCTCAAATGCGCCCCGAACATATCAATACGCTGCCCTCCGGTTATTTTGGTATAAAGCCCGTATCTTTTAGCTACCTGCCCAATCACAATTAATTTATCCGGAGTTATCTCGCCACCAGGTATGCGCGGCACTACAGAATAAGTACCGCCTTTTTGAATATTTGCTAAAAACCTGTCGTTACTATCCTGTATAACTTCCTGTTTTACTATTACATCATTCCAAAGGCTTGATAATATACTGGCAACAACAGGCTTGCAAACTTCACAGCCATCGCCTTTACCATAATGATCAAGCACCAGGTCGTAATTTTTCAGTCCGTTTATTTTTACAAGATCAAAAAGCTCCTGCCTTGAATAATCAAAATGCTCACAGATCACATTTTTAATATACTGCCCGTTGGCCTTCATGGTTCCTGCAATCAGGTCTTTTACCATTGGCACACAGCCACCGCAGCCGGTACCGGCTTTGGTGCATTTTTTCATCCCATCAATACCGGTAACGCCACCTTCATTTACCGCCGAGCAGATTGCCGATTTGGTTACCGCCTCGCACGAGCAGATAAGCGCATCATCGGGCAGGCTCATTACACCGGCTCCCTCACTTGCAGCGCCACCTCTTGACCCCAGGATAAGATCCTCAGGATCGGGAGGAAGAACGATTTTATTATTTACCGTTTGCAGCAACATATTATAGGCATCAGCATCACCTATTAATATACCACCCAAAAGCTGTTTACCATCATTGGAGATATTAATACGTTTGTAAATACCCTTGTGCGTATCTTCAAACAAAATGGTACGACAATCCGGCTCAGTTATAAAAGCATCACCAAAGCTGGCTACATCAACACCAATCAGCTTTAGTTTGGTGCTCATATCGTATCCGTAGAAAGATTTATCCACCTCGGTTAAATGAGCAGCCACAATATCAGCCATCTCATAACCGGGCGCAACCAAACCGTATATCATTCCTTCATACAAAGCACATTCGCCAATGGCATAAATGCTTGCATCGCTGGTTTGCATTTTTTCGTTCACAATGATACCACCACGGGTGCCAACATGTAAACCGGCAAGTTTTGCCAGCTCATCGCGCGGACGGATACCGGCAGAAATTACCAGCATATCAACCGCAAGCTGACTATCATCATTAAAGCGAAGTGACTCGATCTTTTTTTCGCCAACAATAGCAGCGGTACTTTTATTTAAATGAATATGCAAACCCAGCTGGCTAAGCTTCAACTGCAGCATACTGCTACCGGCCGAATCTATTTGCCTTGGCATTAACCGCGGGGCAAATTCAATTACATGTGTTTCTTCAATACCCAGGTCAATCAGGGCTTTGGCAGCTTCAAGTCCAAGCAACCCGCCACCCATTACCGCTCCGCATTTTGCATTAGCGGCACAGGCTTTTATCAACTCAAGATCTTCAATAGTACGGTAAACAAATACCCCCTCTTTTTCGATCCCCGGAATATCGGGCACAAAAGCAGATGAACCGGTAGCTAAAACCAGGTAATCATATTTTAAGGTAACACCTTTTAATGAGTGGATTGTTTTTTCGGTACGGTTGATCTCCTGGATAGGATCGTCAAGATGAAGCGCGATGTTATTATCGGCATACCACGATAAAGTGGAAAGCGACAGATCATCGGCAGTTTTGCCATTAAAATATTCGCTCAGGTGCACCCTGTCATAAGCGTGACGGGGCTCTTCGCCAAAAACAATTATTTGGAACTGGGTTGATCTGGCTAAAAGTTTTTCACAAAACTTGTAACCCACCATACCGTTGCCAACAACAATGATGGTTGGTTTTGACATATCGAAATTTTTTAAATGTTAAAGCAATTTTCAAACCTAAATGCATCCAATTACGACCTTGATTACATTTACACTACAATTATAACTCAAAAAAACGTCAAATAAAAATTTAAATTCATTTTTTTATTAAATAAATCATGTTTATTGACATTTTAATTCATAATTTAGAGGTATTAATATATTTTACATCATCAATAAAGATTATTTTATTGATAAATTTAAGACTTTGGCAAAATCACTCAAATAAAATCAGTCATTATCTGATTTTTTAGCCACAAATTTGAAAATATGCAAAATAAAATACAAAAACCCGAACTATTTGTGATTGGAGCCGGTCCGGGGGACCCAGAATTGATAACAATGAAGGGATATAAGCTACTTCAACAAGCAAAAGTTATTTTATATGATAACCTTGCTAATAAAGAATTGCTGGATATAAGCCCGGAGGATTGCGAAAAGGTATATGTTGGCAAACAACCTTACGGCGATTATACTCCACAGGAAACCATTCATGAGCTTATAAAACATTACGCTTTTACCAAAGGCAGCGTGGTACGGTTAAAAGGTGGCGATCCGTTTATATTTGGCAGGGGGTTTGAAGAGATCATTTACGCCCGCGCGCATGGTATTACAACGCATTATATACCGGGCATTACCAGTATGCAGGCATCGGGTTGTGAGGATATCCCGCTCACCCATCGTTCGGTAAGTGAAAGTGTATGGATGGTTACCGGCACAAAAAAGGACGGACGGCTATCTGCCGACCTTAACCTGGCGATGCAAAGCAACGCTACCGTAGTTATATATATGGGTATGAAAAAGCTGGAAGAAATTGCAGCAGCTTATATAGCTGCAGGCCGTGGCGATACCCCCGCAGCTATTATACAGCATGCATCGCTGCCAAAACAAAAATCGGCAAAGGGGGTGGTTAAAGACCTGGTAACAATTGCTGCAGAACACCAACTTACGTACCCGGCCATCATTATTATTGGCGATGTAGTTAATGTTAAAAATTAAGAATTGATATGAAGATCAGGATAAAAGGAAACTCCCTGCGGTACAGACTTACCAAAACCGATGTTGAACAATTTGACAGGGATGGGTATATTGAGGAAACAACCACTTTTGGTACACACGTATTTAAATATGCACTACAACGGTCCATTACCGAAGTTTTAACAGCAAGCTTTAATAACAATACCATAACCATGTACATGCCGGCGGCAATGGCCAACAATTGGACGGGTTCTGATCGTGTTGGGTGTGAAAGCAACAGCAGCTCTTTATATCTGCTGGTTGAAAAAGATTTTAAGTGTTTGGATAATGTAGCTGAAGACCAGAGCGACAATTACCCAAACCCACTGGCATTTCAAGTCAGATAACCCCGAATTGGAAAAGCCCTGATCAATTGCGGATCAGGGAACTTTAACGGCTTGCCGGGCCAGTAAATGCCATCCGGATTTGTTTTTTACCCATACCAGCAATATTCCAATTTTAACCGTACCCGGGCCTTTACCTGCATCATTGGTAGCGGCAGATAAAATATGCCTTACTATGGCCGTATTCCCTGATATGGTGATTTTTTGGTCAGACAGATCGATGGTAACAAAGTCTGAAGCGCCGCTGGTTATACTATGTATAAATTCATTTTTAGTTTGCAACATTCCACCCGAATGACCATAACTGAGGCTATCTGCTGTTAATTCATCCAATGCCAGACTGTCGGCATCAACCATGGCTTTACGCAGACTTTCTACTGCTGTTGCAACCTCTTTAACTGATTTTTTTGACTGGGCCTTTACCAGCTCCGGCGTTACGCTGTTTATCATAATCAAGCAAAACAAAAATTTAATTCCTGAACTAATTTTCATGACTTTATAATTGGTTAATTGCATATTTTTTAACAATATATCATTTTTTGATCAAAAACGTTTGCACTACCGGCACCGCCGTTTGCAGTTTTGGCTCATTGCTGTTACCATACTGCCAGGCTACTACCGTAACCTTTACAGGGAAACGGCTACGTGGCGGGATTGCTGTAAGGTTTACCCTGTTCCCGGTTATTTCAGCAGGGCCGTCCTGGATATAAAAGTACACAGGAACGCAGGCATCTGAGACAGCTTGCAGCATTATATTTTTAGCTCCGGATGCCTGATCTGGAATTGGAGAAAATGTAATATGTTGTTCTTTTCCTTGTGTATTACGCGGGGGCACTACCATTTGCGATTGTTGTACAGCAGGTTTATATTCTGCATCACCGGGATGGGTAGCTGCAAACCATAATTCGTAACTGTGCGGATTTTCCCAGTATCCTAATTGAGGATGCAACCGGAAAGTGGTATCATTAAGCTTAATAACCGGGCCGGTTATCCGGTCGATGCGGATGGATTTGCCTGATAACGGATGACCAATTTTACTACCAACAGGCATATCTGCCCAAACGGGTAACCTGGGGCTACCGCCTGGTACGGTATCATAAAACGCTGCCTTTAATTTAAAGGTGATACCATCGGGTTCGGGCTCAAATTTAAGATTAACCTGCTGGTGGGTATTCCGCTGTTCAACCATTTTACCATGCTGAACATAACCTATCAGTTGCGGCTTTTGGTTGCGGGGTTTAGCTTCATAGTTTACAGTTGCTTTAGCAGTCTCTTCATCAAAATACCAGAAAGCCTGCCCCTGATCGCCTTTATATTCATTTACCCGGGCAGGTTTGGCCACGGGCAATTGGTTGTAGCGCCATTTATCAGCCAGCCAACCCTGTTTTGTGGGGTCAATTTTTATCAAAACAGGAGCCTCGCCCACCGGGGTATTTTTAGGTAACCGGTATTGAACTGCCTTTTTTATGTAAAAAGCTATGTATGCAATCTTTTCTTCGGTGGCGGCAAAATGCCCCTGGGCCGGACTGGCCAGCATGCTCAGCGGCATCAAAGGATGCTCCCGGCGTTCTTTCAACCCTTCATCCGACCATGTATTTGCCGCCTCGTACTCTCCCATAGTTTCCAAACATGGTATATAATCAATATTTTGATCCTTGCTCCAGATATCCGGTAAAAACTGGTTGCGTACATAAGGCCATTGCCCGCTTACGGAGATACAAACCAGTGTACGCCCGGGGTTCCAGGCGGCAAAATAGTATGGAACGCTTGCCATGGCGGAGTGGCCCATAGGTATTACCGGCGCTAATTTTAGTTCATCGTAGCCCGATGCTAATGCCAGATCGTCCATTATTTTGTTGAACTGTTCCCCGGCGCCTTCGTTAAATAAAAACTTTCCGTTAAATGCCGGGCTTACCCATATCTCGGCAATGCCCAGCTTACCCATTTTTGCCCTGAAATTTTCACTTTCCAGTATAGATTGTTCCTCCATGTTATTCTGTGCAAAAACAACAGCCTTTACACTTTCACACTTCGGCGGAATCCATAAAAACGCCCTTGCCTGCCCCGGGTTTTCCTTAGCATCCCTTACCCGTACAGACCATTGCCATACCTGGCCTTTAACCGAAGGAACGAAAAGAGCAATCAATATTAAAACTATGATATACCTGGCTGTTTTCACATTATTCGGGCTTAATAGCTATTTTAGTTAAGGGGATTACCGGCATATCAAACTTAACGCTATGTTGGTTTCCGGTTATTACCTTTTTGCCGGTTATGGTTACAGGCTTACCGCTAATACTATAATTCAGGACAACGTTCTTTCCGGGGGCATAATCATCCGGAACTGTTAAAACAACTTCCTGGTCGGCTGTAAAATAAAGCTGGTTATTGTTGAAACTTAATGCGGCTGAGGACGGGACATTTGATTGTAAACCATAACCACCTTTTTGCAAACTATAACCATTACCTAAAAACAGGAATTCGTTTTTTGCTGCTTTTAGCCTCACCACACTGTACATGCCCTTAAAACTTATATCCTTATAGGTAGTTGTCGCGGTACCCGCATCTGCCATAATATAGTCGCTTATTCCATTTTTGCTTTCAACCCGCAAGCCGGTAAACGTGCTATCTGCACCAGCGGCAGTAAAAGAAGATATCTTATTAATGGTGCTTCCTGCTACTCCCGCCGATGGCTCATATATTGCCGCAAATGGCTTGTTCCAGGCTTCGCCGTTTTGGCGCACTACAACAGTTGGCAATGGCATATTGGCAATACTATCCGGTATCATCTCATTACCGCGCCATGAGCGGGATGGCGGGGCTTTAACGCTGAATATTTCCCTGCCGGGGTAACCTTTCATCCACATATTCATAGCCACCGGCTGTCTGCCCGATATTTGCAGGTCAAATTTGGCCTTAAAATCATTTGAGGAGGTGATAGATTTTTTATCCCACCAATAATCATAGCCCATTAGTTCCACATTCGCAAAGGTGAGTTTATCCGTAGTTTTCAGCTCTAAGCCCTGGCCCAAACTATCTGACAGGGTAACCTGCTGACCCAGGTTATGATAAATATAATCATGGTATTTATCTCCGCCAAGTTTCTTCTTTGAGCGAAAAATATCAACGTAGTAGCCGGAGCTATCTCCTGTCCGTATAATACTCATCAGCCTGTTTTGATCGGCATTTGTTTCCGGTTCCAGGAAGCTTACATCAGAAAATGTTACATCAGGGAAATAACCATCAACCCTCCCCGACTGCGGGTAACAGGCCATTAATTGCAAGGGGTGATTACTCTTCATGGTTGGGTACGATGAAATACCATCAACCACTACGGTGTTATGCGCCGGAAACTGGGAATAATATTCGGCATAGTCCGTTTGGAAATAACTACCGCCTATACCGCCTTCGGGAGCCATTATAAGCCCTTTTCCATAAAGCTCCATGGCGATGCCGTTGGCGTGCGCATGATTGCCTGATGAGCCCGCCTGCGATATCATTAACCCGTTATTTACATCCAAACCATTACGCAACACCATCCAGCTTACATTAGGCGACCAAAATGTGGCGGTTAAGTAATCGCCGGGTTTACCGGCGGGTATTTTTTCGGAAAGGGTTAAAGGCGGGCTGGCAAACAACGCGTTAAAGCCGCCTCGTTTGGGAGCTTCCTTTTGCGTGTTTTCAACGCCTATTTGCTGAATGGTTTTCAGCATCCTGGTATAAGTGGCCTCCTGCCCTGTTTTATGATATAACCGCGCATTCCTGATCATATCTTCAATGCCGCGGGTGGGTAAATGACCATAGTGAGTATCGCCAAAACCAACAATATAACCATTGGGATAAAGGTACTGCGCCTGCGCCAATACTGCTTTTGGTAAAACAGGCATCTGTGGTAAGAAATCAATTTTTAAAGTGCGGTCAAAAAAGCCAACAAAACCCGTAAAATCACCCAGAACGTTAACAGAGTAGCCAGGGCACTCGGACCAGATTGCAGTATTAGGGTCATACCCTTTTCTTAACAAATCCATAAGCGCCCATTGGCGGGTATTGGTTTTATTAAGTACCTGGTCAAGGTAGTACTGGCAGCCTTTCCCATCGGTATACTGATCATTATCATCAAGTACCAGGGCTATATTGGCTACAAACCGGGCTTCAATCAAATCCCAGTTATTAAACGGGACGCCATTTTTAACGATGATATCGGCCCATTTTTTTAAAGCGCCCGCGTATAGTGTTTTTTTATCATTATGCTTTTTATCGATGTAATTATATAACAAGTCATAACATGCGGTAAGCGGTTCAACTATATCCTCATGAATTACTTCAAATGCAGATAAACCCACCAGCGTTTGATCGTGTCCGCGGTTTAAGTCTACTGGTTCGTTACGGTAATAAATGCCGGTTACGTAAGTATTGAAAATATCATAGGCAAACCTGGCATACTTTTCATCGCCGGTGTACCAGTATATCATAGCAGCATCGCGGGCTTTATTCATGATATCAATGTTGATAGATTCAATAATACGGCCGGTTTTTGATTGATCTACCCATTCCCATGGTTTACCAGGAGCTGTTTTATTTTGAAGGTAAATTTTACCATCCTGATCCATATATGGCTTAATATCGTCCAAAGCCGGGTGCGAATATGCTGTTGCCACATCCCTTGTACCCGTAAAACGAACTGTAGGTACAGGCGCTTTTCCCGATGCATAAGCATAAACGCCGTTCTTGATGTAAACATCGGTTGAGTGTTCCTTCCAGTACATTTGAAGGCGGGAAACTATCCATGTGCTATCAGTTTGATGGCGGATAACATAGGGCTTCACTCCGTTATCAATACTTTGGTAAGTGGTTTTAGCCCAAGCTTCTTTTTCAATCAGTTTTTTCAGCTGATCTTTCCCTGTCCGTGCATCAGTAACCAGCCCTGGACGGAATGGACTGATATGAGCAGGTATTGCTATATTTTGAGCCCGAAGGTGAGCAGGGCTGAGTATTACAGCCCACAGCATAACCATACTAAAAAAACCTATTTTAATACTTTTCAATCGCATATCTTTAGTCACTTATTATAACCTTGAATTGACGTTAGCCTTTAGTCGAAAGTCTTAAGTTCGAAGTCAAAAAGAATAAATCCGACTTACAACTTACGACTTAGTGCTATTGACTTAACACAGTTTCCTATTTTGCATCTACCCTGAACCAATCAAAATCGGCATATCCGCCTAAACGTACACCAGGGTTGCTTGTACAAAACAGCCCAACCTTTGCCCCTATCCATTTATCCTGCTTAGCATAAAAATCCTGACCTATTGATTTAAAATTTAGACCGTCCTCGCTGTAACTGAAAGCACAGCGTGCACCGGGGGCTATCACGCTTACCTTTAAATACGCAACGGATGTGCTTATTCTTTTTTCGTCGATTATTTCTTCGGCACCGCCGTTCAGCGCGTTTTTGCAGATCACCTGGCTTATTTTATATCCTTTTTCATCTTTGGCGATGGATAAATAGGCATAATCATTACCCGTAATTATCAATCCTGCTTTTTTACCCTGCCAAACATCCCACTCAACTTTATAATCAACTTTGGTAACAGCAGTAAAATTTGGAGCCGGGAATTTTTGCAGCAGTAAATTTGGAACCGGCCAAAGGTTAACAGCGTCCTTATCATGCGGAATAGCAAACAATCTTAAATAACCACTTCCGGGTATTTGGGCGCTCCACTGTAGTTTGGGGTTGGCATGCCATTGCCATTGCAAACCTGGTGATTCGCTGTTAAACTCGTCACTTTCTGCCGGCGTTTCTATAGGATATACTTTACCAACGTCGGGCTTTTTAAAGGTGAGCACAGGTTCTCCTTTACCATCCCCATCTATATCATTCCCTATTACGGGCCAGTCATTCACCCATTTTACAGGCTCCAGGTAAACTATACGTCCGTAAGGACCTTTATCCTGAAAATGAATAAACCAGGGCTGCCCGGTTTGGGTTTCTACCAATGCCCCCTGATGCGGCCCGTTTACATCGGTTTTACCCTGATCCAGAACTACTTTATTTTCATACGGGCCATAAATGCTTTTCGCCCTTAATACCAGCTGCCAGCCGGTTGCTACCCCACCAGCAGGGGCAAAAATGTAGTAATAACCGTTTTGCTTATATAATTTAGGGCCTTCAATAGTATGGTTTTTACCATGCCCGTCAAAAACATGTTTACCCTCATCGGTAACTTTGGTTCCATCAGCATCCATTTTAAAAATAGTGATCAGACTGTTTACGCCCGCGCGACTACCTGCCCAGGCAACAGCGAGGTAAGCTTTGTCGTTATCATCCCATAACGGTGCAGGGTCTATGATCCCTTTTCCGGGTAAAACCAACACTGGTTTTTCCCAATCACCTGCCGGGTTTTTAGTTTTGATCATGAAAACACCGTAATCGGGATCGGGGTAGTAAATATAAAATTCATCATTATGATGCCTTATGCAGGGTGCCCAAACACCTTTACCATGCTGCGGTAGATCATATACAGCCTCGGGTTCCTGTTTTTTTAAGGCGTAGTTGATCACTTTCCAGTTTACCAGGTCTTTAGAGTGTAAAATGGGTAAGCCCGGCGTACAGTTAAAACTCGATGCAACCATATAATAATCGCTCCCAACCCTGATAGCATCCGGGTCCGAATAATCGGCATATAAAATGGGGTTCTTGTATTTTCCATTACCGAGGTCGGCAACCCACACTTTTGATAGAGCGGCGTTTTGCGCGCAGGCTAATGATGACAATACGGATAATATTATGATTAAAACCGGCATTTTATATATGCCGGCATTTCCAACATTCAGATCAAACTTAATTTTTGTGCAGCTCTGCATATTTCTGAATTACTTAGCGTTACGGGCCAACATATCCCTGACCATTAAAGGCAAAACCGGGCTGGCATAAAAAGAATTAAAACCATTTTTCATTTGAAAAACACGGGCCAGGAAAAAGCCATATACCTTGTTTTTTTTATCGATCCAGGGATACGCTCCGGCCCAGCTTGGGCTGCTAATCAGTGTTGCCTTACCATTGGTGTCAACTTCTTCACGCCATTCTCCTAAACCGTAAATATCATTACGATTGCTGCCACGGGTTTTCATGATATATTGTTCGGTAAACGGCGCACCATGTACCTGGTCTGCCTGCATTTGTTCAATACCCTTTACAGACAATATTCTTTTGCCATTATACTCGCCATTATTCATAATCATGCTCAAAAAATTTCCATAATCACCAAGACTGGTTCTTGCGCCGCCACCCAGCATAGGGCTTTGCCCGCCAACATCGCTAACCGGGGTAAAATGTGTGGCTGCCATGTGCAAAGGGATGGCTATATTTTCCTGGAAAATGGTTTCCCAATCTTTACCCGTTGCCAGCTCGGCCATCCGGCCGGCCACCTGCATGGCCAGGCCGCCATATTTAAATTTGGTTCCGGACAGGGTATCTGCAGGCAGATCAACTATATGTGCAACCGATTCCTTTAATGTTTGATAATTATCGGCATGATTACCTGGCGGCTGATAATCAGGATAACCCGCTGTATGCGATAAAAGCTGGCGCAATGTTGCCTGGCCTTTAACATCTTTAAACTCCGGCAGCCATTTACTTACTTTATCATCCCATGAAAGCTCTCCCTGGTCAACAACTGCAGCTATGGTTGCAGCGGCAAGCCATTTCCCTGCAGAAGCAATATATGCTACCGATGCAGGGGTATAATCACCAAAATATTTTTCATGGATAGGTTGATTGTCCTTCGCAATAAGGATAGATGCTCCCTTATAGTAACCACTATCTATCCAGCCGTTGATCTTACTATCGATAACAGAGAAATCATAGGCTGTTTTTTTTGTGTGAGATTGCGCGGATACGGTAACTGCATTCGCCAATAAACAGCAAAGCAACAAATTACCCATAAAATACCTTCTCAATGACCTCATTAGTGTTTAACCTTGTAATACTTTGAAGCAAACAGGAAAATAACCACGTAGCAAATAATGGGTAAATAATATGCCTTTGCCACATCATGATTGGCAACCTGCCCCATAATGAACGGGAAGAACGCGCCACCAACTACGCCCATTGATATAAAGGATGAGGCCTGCTGGGTATGGCTCCCTAAATTTTTTAAGCCAAGACTGAAAATGGTTGGGAACATAATGCTGAAAAAGAAGTTGATCATCATTAAAGCAATGTAGGAGGGCCAGCCAAAACCCTGTGCAACAATTAAACACATAATGATATTACAGATAGCGAAAATGGCAAGCAATTTATTTGGTGCTATAAACCGCATCAGATAAGTGCCAACAATACGGCCCGCAGCCATCATAGCCATAAATATACTCATGTAGTTTACCGCGGTCTGGCTACTCAGTTTCATTACTTCATGCCCGTAATTAATAAAAAAAGCCCAGGTACCGCCTTGTGCGGCGACATTAAAAAACTGGGCAGCTACCGCCCATACAAAATGTTTGTGCTCATATAGTTTTTTATTGGGTTCAATATCTATGTTAGTCGCATCAGGGTCTGTTGCTACCTTGGTATGCGGATCGATCAATACGGGGATTCTTAAAAACAGGAAAGCGACTGCTATCAATATAATTACACATCCTATACCGATGTATAATGATTTTACCGATGTAAAATCCGTACTATGCTCGGTTGTTGAGCGGAAAAGAAAATAAGAGCCGATAGCAGGCCCAATAATGGTACCTACCGCGTTGAAGGATTGTGAAAAATTAAGGCGCTGATCACTGGTACGCTGATCACCAAGGGCGGCTGCAAAGGGGTGTGCCACAGTTTCAAGCGTTGCCATACCACATCCCAAAACAAACAAAGCAACCCTGAAAAAGTTAAATGAGGCGGCATTGGCAGCAGGCACAAATAAAAATGTGCCGGCGGCAAATAATAATAAGCCAAGCAGCACACCTGGTTTATAGCCAAACTTCTTTAAAAAATATCCGGCAGGGACACTCATAATAAAATATGCCCCAAAAACAGAAAACTGAATGAGACCCGATTGCGATTTGGAAAGGCTGAGCACATTTTGAAAATGCTTATTGAGTACATCGCTCATGGATAGTAGTAAACCCCACATTAAAAATAATGAGGTGACAAAAATCAAGGGGACGATGAATCTCTTCTCGGTAAATGCGGGTTTTGAGGTCATAAAATATTGGTTTGATTAAAACAATGATTGTATTTAGATTTAAGCATAGGTAAAAACACAGCGGTAGCTTTGGTTATATTATCGCAAATTACCAACACTTCTGTACATACAAATTGAATAGACATCGCGTATTAATTAATTTGTTCAAGACTGATAGCCTCGCCGCCCGAAGGCAACAGGCTGATATTTAAAACCGTTTTGCTTGTAACCGTTTGCATACTCACCTTAACATGGGTTGCTGTATTAACCGATGAATCATCGCTGTATATTTTGGCTTTATATTTTTTGCCTGGTTCAAGAAACTTCAATTCAAGCTTAACCTGGCGTGCATCATTGTTGGTGATGGTACCCACAAACCAATCAGTTCCCCTACGCCTGGCGGTAGTAATGTACTGGCCGGGCGTACCCTGTATCACTTTTGTTTCATCCCAGGTGGTTGGTATTTTGTCCCAAAACTCCAACTCTGGTTCGTTATGTTCTGCCGATGGCTTATCATACCAATACAGCGTTTGCAACGGACTGTAATAAATGGCGGCCAGCGCCAGCTGGTGGGCATGCGTGGTTTTTATACGTTTATCAAAATAGCATATGGTGTAATCGGCAGCGCCGGCAATGTAGCGGGTAAATGGTAAAATGGTATTGTGGGTTGCATCCGGCATTTCTTCGTTACCACGAATGCCCTCTGCCGATACCAGGTTTGGCCAGGTGCGTTGTTCGCCGGTAGGTCGCCAATCATCGTGTATATTAACCATGATGTTGCTGGCGGCAGCCTGTTGAATGGCCTTTTCCACCCAGGTTGTCCACCGGTGCGAGCCAACCTGTACAAAACCAAACTTTACGCCTTTTACACCCCATTTATTATAAACAGCAAACAGGCTATCGCTTTGTGCATACAATGCCTGCTGGTTTACATACAACCAGATGCCTACGCCTTTTTCCTTACCGTATTGGATAATGCCGGGCAGGTCAAAATCAGGAATGGCAACTTTTGTTGCATCGGAACTAAAACTAAAGGCCGGCCCATACCATTTCCAGTCGAATAGAATATATTGCAGGTGATGTTTTACCGCAAAATCTATATTTGTTTTGGCATCGGCTGTGCTTTGGCTCATTACCCGCATAATTTTGCCGGGTTTTATCCAACTGCTATTGGTTATTTTACCGGGTTCATTAAGGTTTAGCAACATATAATTATGCTCAACCAGGTCGCCAGGTTTTTCGGCTATCATGATAGCGCGCCATGGAGTACCAACCGGCGATACCAGCTGTGCGCTACCAAACA
Source organism: Mucilaginibacter sp. P5_A6 (assembly GCF_056400585.1). Taxonomy (NCBI): domain Bacteria; kingdom Pseudomonadati; phylum Bacteroidota; class Sphingobacteriia; order Sphingobacteriales; family Sphingobacteriaceae; genus Mucilaginibacter; species Mucilaginibacter sp. P5_A6. Next base: position 108,980 of record NZ_JBFUKZ010000009.1, read on the forward strand.
TGGATGTTACCAATGTTGAAGTTTTGCTGTCGCTTAGCTTAAACTTAGTACGTGCATAATCCACCAGCTGTGCTTCGCCAAGGGCGACAAAAAGGCCGTTGGGAAGCTCAAGTGTTAACGGGCGTTCGCTTTCGCCGGGCCAGTTAGTTAGGGGCAATTTTAAGCAGGGAGCCTGGGCCCAGTTGGCAAACCAGGCTTGTGTACCTTGCGGCAAACTGAATTCAGTATTTTCGGCTGTGATATTATAATATGTTCCTTTGGGGTTTTCGGGTAAATAGTAACGGATGGCCGCCCCCTCGTTATAAACCCGTACCTGTACCTGCAGCACATAATCAGGGTTATCGTCCTTTACCAGGGTAATATCGGTTTCGTTGTAAAGGTCTCTCACCTGGCTAACTTCACCTAAAACCGGCAACCAGGTTGTATCATGGGTGGAGGTTTTAATACTTTTTATTTCGAGGTTTTCGCACCAGTTTTTATGTTGATCAACCTTTAGCGCCATGGCTTTCTCTGATAATTGGTTATCCATCTGTATATCCAGCGCAGATTCGGTTATAACGGGCTTATCTTTAAAATTTACCAGGTAATACATAGTGCGTTTGCCCGTGTTATTTTTTTGATAAAAACTGAATGTTATATTTTTATCGGGCGATTGAATTGTAATTTCGGATCCTTTTATAATATCCTGGCAATACCCTAACGAGGCACACCACGTTGTAAGAAAGCACAATACTGTTAGCCTGGCTGTAATTATCATCTTATATAAATAAATTGGCTTGTTAGTTTTTAAGTTTACCTTTTTGTAAATTTTCAAGTCTCAGCAATGCCTCAATGTAGTAATAATCAGCGTAAATGATAGAGGCATCAATTTCAGTTCCGTTGGGTTTATGCCCTGTTGAATGTAACAGGAAAGCCGGGTTAGTACCCCTGCTTTGATAACTTGCTGATGAAAGTGCCACCAGCATTTTTTCGGCATAGTGCCTGTATAATTTGGCCTTCGCTTTATCTTTTACAAACGTGGAAAGCTCAAGCAGCCCCGAAGCAGTAACGGCCGCGGCGGATGCATCTTTAGGTGCGTTTGGAATATCAGGTGCATTAAAATCCCAGTAAGGGATCAAATCTGCAGGTAATTTCTTTAAGTACACATCTGCAACCTTTTGTGCAAAATCCAAAAACTCAGCTTTATGGGTTTCGCGGTAGCACATGGTAAAGCCGTAAATAGCCCATGACTGGCCCCGGGCCCACATGCTGCTATCGGCGTATCCCTGGTGTGTAATTCCTTTAATTTTTTTGCCGTTTACGGTATCGTAAACTACTACATGATAAGCTGAATAATCTGGCCTGAAATGATTATGCATGGTGGTTTCCGCATGTTTAACCGCAATATTATACAGGTGATGGCTACCTCCGTTTTTTGAAGCCCAGAATAACAATTCCAGGTTTATCATATTATCAATAATGGTATTGTGTGGCCAGCCCATCTTTTTTACCATAGCCGGCCATGATAATATAGTGCCCACTTTAGGATTAAAAAGGGTAGCCAGCGAATCGGCCGATTCAAGGATCACCTTTTTGTATGCCGGATTTTTGGTAAGGCGATAGCCGTTGCCAAAGCTATTGTTGATCTGGAAACCCAGGTCGTGATCAAAACCACTGTGGTTGGAGAGGGGCGTTAATTCGCGCGTATATTTATCGGCAGCAACTTTCCATTTTGCATCATGTGTCCCCTGGTATAAATACCATAGCACCCCCGGCCAAAAACCGCTGCACCAATCATGGTAACTTACAAATTTCCAGGCAGTATTGTCGTTTGCAATATTGCGTGGCAAATTTGCCGCCGAATCGGCAGAGACCTCTTTTAATGTTTTAGCTGCCTGCTTTGCACAGTACAAGATCTCTTTTCCGGGCGAAAACCTGCTTTGGGCAAATGCTAAACCGGCAAATGACCAAATCAGTATACTTAAACCTGCCTTTTTTAAATTATTATTAATCATTTTTTTTAATCAATACTGTTCTTTTTCGCATTTCATATACCTGGTTATTTAGGCAGGAGATATTGGGATTTAGTTTTTACTACCGGCATTTAAAGCATCAGTAAATACACTTCCTGGTGTCAATTGGCAATTCAAACATAATGCAATCTAAAACGTTTTAAGTTGGTTTTAATCATAAATATTTACTCCAACGTTGTAGTTTATTAAGGGGACACTTAAGTCGGGAATAATCGATATCAGATCAAGAAAAAGAGTAGAAAAAACGAGAAAAAGATTAGAAAAATCGAGAAAAATGCAGGCTCAAATAAAAACCTTATTTTGATCAGTAGTAGAACTCCGGATATGCAGAATTGCGGGAACAACGATTTGCTTTTTTGCCCGTTCCTCAACTTTGTTATCAATTTGTTCAAGCAGTAAGTTCACCAGCTCCTCGGACATTTTGGCCACCGGTTGAGCTACGGCGGTTATGCCAGGAGTAAACAATTTAAAAACCTCATGGTCATCAAATGAAACCACCCCTATATCCCGCGGGACAGACATGCCCATCTCCTTAAGTACCTCCAGGCCTTTAAGGGTAAGGTAACTTGTGCCAAAAAATAAAGCATCTATCTGCGGGTTGCTTTTTATCAGCGCCGCTATTTCATGAACGGCATCCTGTTCAACTTTGGCGTAAACTATTTTTGTAACGCAGGGAGCCAGGCCGCTTTCCTGTAAGGCATCCAGGTAACCCGTTAACCGGTCGGACATTTGGGTTTGATCCGATTCAAGGGTTATAAAGGCAATGTTCTTGTATTGCTGATCTATCAGCAGTTTAACGGCCTGGTATGTACTATTCAGGTTATCAATAACAACCTGGTCTGTTTCAATGGTTTTGTAATAACGGTCGAACAAAACCAGTGGGATATTGTCACTTAAAAGGCTCTTTATATCGCTTTCAAGTCCGCCGGAGGGAGCAATTATAAAGCCATCAACGTGACGGTCTTTAAACAGGCCGATAAGCTCGCGGGTTTTGTCCTGGTCATTTTTGGTACTGCCATAAATTATTTTGTAACCACGCAGATTAGCAAGCTCTTCAACAAAACCCGCTATGGATGAAAAAAAGGGGTCGGCAATATTTTCAATCAGCAAACAAATGATCTTGGTTTTGCCCGTTCGTAAACTTTTCGCCAACAGGTTTGGCTTATACCCTATTTCGTCTACATATTTCAGTACTTTTTCGGTTAGTACCGCGCTTAACCCGACATCCTTTGATTTTCCGTTTAAGACGAGAGAAACCGTTGTAATAGAGATGTTTAAATGCGACGCAATATCTTTTATTGAAACCTTTTTTTTCATTTAATTGAAATTACGCGATACATGCTAACCAAAGCTTATCATTGTTTTTTGCCGGCCGGAACCTGCTTTAAAAGCCAGGCCGAAATATCATTGGCTGCCTTATCATTCTCATATCCGGCAGGTAAACGCCCGTTTGTGTATTCATTGTAAAGCCATGGATCGCCAATGGCTAATACCGTTCCTTTACCAAACTTAGCCCTGGCAATTATTGTTTGCCCGTTTTTAGTTAAAGCCGCTTCTGCGGGGGATTGGGTGCTAATGGAACAAACATCCTTCATAAATATTTTTTGCGCCGTTTTAAATAACGGATTACCGGTGGTATTAATGGCGCCATCTTCAAAGTGGTTATCATCAATCACATGATTTTGAAGATCGTTATTAAAATGCATCCCAAATTTTGCGGCCAGCAGGTTAAAATGAGGCAGCTCTACATTTGCGCTGTCGTTAGCCAGCATTACCAGCACACCACCGCCTTTTACCCATGAGGCCACGGCTTCGGCATCTGCCTGGGTTATATAATTGGGTTTAGGACTTTCTTTTTTCGTATCCGGATCAACAATAATATATATGGCCGTTCCTTTTAAATTGGCTTTGGTTGGCGCGGTAACCAGGGAATCTAAAGTTGCGCCGTATTTTTTAAATGCATCGCCCCAAATGGAATAACCTGTATTTTGTTTTTCTTCCCACAGGTAATGGAAACGCTGCGGTTGCCCGGCAACCGTATGAACCTCGCGGTTATAGTAATAATCCAGTTTAACAACCTGTGACTTTGCTTCATATACTCCCTGGCCTAACAGCAGTATACATATCAACCTTTTTGCAAGCATCCTGTAATTCATATATAATTAAAGCGTTATCGTTGTTTATTAATACTATTATAATTGGTTACCAAATGTATTGCCGAATGCTCTTTTTTATGCCATAAGGGCAAAAATTATTTACTACATCGATTGAGTGCAAAATAAGCAGCATGCCATAGTAAGCGTATGAACCTTGAATTTAGGTTAGCCTTAAGTTCGAAGTCAAAAAAATAAATTCGGCTTATAGCTTATCAGTTAGAAGCCTGTTTAAAAATAAAAAAACAGACCGTCATTGCGAGGCACGAAGCAATCCCCGACTACACAGATCGAATTTGCAAAGCTACCCTGTAAGGCGGGGATTGCTTCGTGCTACCCATGACGTATTCGACTGTCAAGGTGTAAAGGCCTGTCAGTCTGAGTAATCTTTATTTGGTTCCAAATAATCGCATTGAAAATGACATTTTTTCAATGCTGATAATCAGTAAGTTATAGACTTGTCATTGGCAGCCTGTCGAAGACTCGTGCGGAGAGGCCTTTGCCCGCTATGCTTCGACAGGCTCAGCATGACAGCCCTTTTAGCAACGTCATTTCCCCTTCAGAGTTTCGCAAAATTTTACCACTTATAATGACGCGTGGATATGTGCTTCATTAGAAGTATAATAACATTAATAAATTAAATTTAAACAGCTTCTTAGTACTGCAGGCTTAACAATAGCAGGCGCTATTGGTTAACCGGGGTTGATGAATTGCGTATAAAAACCTGGGTAGGCAATACAACCGTTTCAAACTCGGTTACCGGCCTTTTGCTTTCAATCAGGTTAATCAGCATTTCGGTGGCCTTTTTGCCCATTTCATAACCTGGCTGGTAAACCGTGCTTAATGAAGGATTTAAAACATCGGCTAATTGTGTATTGGTAAAACCAAGCAGGGCAATGTCTTCGGGGATTCTAAACTCCAGTTTATGCAAAAGCGATAAAGTTGTTGTGGTGATCCTGTCCGAGGCTGTAAAAATAGCATCCGGACGATCTGGTGAAAGTAAAAGTTCGTTAAGCGCTTTTTCTATTTCACCAAGATCTTTACCGCCATGAAGGCAATATTTTATATGCCGCTCATTTGGTTTAATATTGTTTTGCTCCAATGCCAACAGGTAACCTTTCAACCTTTCGGCTGTGATTGACACATTTACAGAACTTGTTATATGTGCTATTTTTCTGTATCCGGCTTTAATTAAGGCATTTGTTGCCTCATAGGCCCCCATAAAATTGTCGGCAATAACTTTATGGGTTTCAATTTCGTCGCTCACCCTGTCGAAAAAAACAATAGGTAAGCCCTTCTCGTGCAGCTTTTTTAGATGCGCTACATCCTTGGTTTCTGTGGATAGGGATATCAGCAGCCCATCAATAGAGCGATAGATTAAATGGTTCACATTCAACATTTCAAGCTCATAGGATTCATGGGTTTGGGTAATAAATACGTTATAGCCTTTGCTGTGCGCAATAAATTCTATGCCATTAATAACCTGCGAAAAAAAATGGTTATCAATGGTAGATACAACTATTCCTAAGGATTTGCTGTTTCCCTGCTTTAAACTCTGGGCCATGGGGTTAGGCTGGTAATTGAGCCTTTTAGCACATTCCAGGACCAGTTTTTTGGTTTTCTCCCCTATTTCATGACTATCCTTTAGCGCTTTAGATACAGCTGAAGTAGAAATCCCTAATTCCTTAGCAATATCTTTTATCGTAACTACCCCGAAATTCATACTTTATAAAATTTACCCAGTTATTTAGCTACAGCCAATAAACTAATCTGTAGTAAACATAAGTAAATTAATGAAAATATAAATTCAGTATTAACCAGGAATTAAGCAAACTGGTTAAACGCCGCCAAAAATCGAAAAACCGCCATCTACACAGATCATAGATCCGGTAACAAATTTTGATGCATCGCTTAACAGCCATACCAAAGCACCAATTAATTCATCGGGATGGCCAAAACGCTTAAAGGGGGTTTGTTTAATTACCAGTTGCCCTCTTTCTGTATATCCACCCTCGGGTTTGGTTAGCAGGTTACGGTTTTGCTCGGTAAGAAAAAAGCCCGGCGCCAACGCATTCATCCTGATGGCATCGCCATAACGGTTAGCCAGCTCCACCGCAAACCATTGATTATAACAATCAACCGCCGCCTTACCAATATTGTAGCCCAATACCTTGGTAATAGCCCGTTTGGAGTTCATAGACGAAATGTTGACGATGCTGCCTTTACCGGTTTGCGCTATGGCCTCGCCAAATACCTGTGTGGGGATAATGGTGCCCCAGGTGTTCAAATCCATCACGGTTTTCATACCGGCGATGTTCATTTTAAAAATATCTTCGTCGGGTTGTAAAACGCCTTGCGGCATATTGCCCCCTGCCCCATTCACCAGGCCATCCAAACGACCGAAGGTATCCAGCAGTTTGGTTTTAGCCGTCTGCAATTCTGCTTCGTTTAAAACATCGGCAGCTAAAGCAACTGCTTTCCCACCATTTTTATTAATAGCCGCTGCGCGTTCTTCGGCTATTTCGGCGTTTCTGCCTAATATACCTACTGCACCACCTGCTTCCACAATACCATTTATAAACGAGTTGCCTAATATGCCTGTACCGCCTGTAACTACAATTACTTTACCGGCCAATGAGAAGTTATTTTCCAATGTATTTGAATCTTTTTAATTTTAGTTAAAGATAATTATTATCTGATGTCGGGAATGGCAATCGGGTCCATATCGGTATAGTCGAGGTTTTCGCCGGCCATGCCCCAAATAAAGCTGTAGCTTGCCGTACCGCTGCCCGAATGGATACTCCAGGGTGGTGATACCACCGCATCGTAGTTATTCATGGTGATATGCCGGGTTTCCTGTCCCTCGCCCATATAATGAAAAATCTTTTGTCCTTGTGGTACGTCAAAATAAAAATAGGCTTCCATACGGCGGTCATGTACATGCGACGGCATGGTGTTCCATACACTGCCATCATGCAAAATGGTTAAGCCCATTACCAGCTGGCAGCTTTTTGTGCCTTCCAGGTGAATATATTTATTGATGGTACGATGGTTGGCTGTTGATGCCGAACCAAGCGTAACCTTTACCGCATCGGCCTGGGTTAACAGCGTTGTTGGATATTGGGCATGTGCCGGTGCCGAAAGCATATAGAATACAGCAGGTTCGGCCGCGTTTTTACTGGCAAAATGAACTCTTTTAGTACCCTTGCCAATGTACAGGCAATCCAGTTTTTTAAGGTCGAAAGATTGGCCGTCGGCTATTACCACACCATCGCCGGCAACATTAATGATGCCTATTTCCCGGCGTTCCAAAAAATATTCAGCCCTAAGGTTGGGGTAGTTCGGCAGCAATAGTTGGGTATTTACAGGGTTGGCAAAACCAACTATCATCCTGTCGTAATGGGTATAGGTACAATTGATCTCGCCGGGCTGTACCTGATTATCTATAAGGAAACGCTCGCGGATAAGCGCGGTTTGATAACTTTTAAAATCTTCGGGATGTACACTTTGTAATACTTTCAAGGTGATATGTTTTTATTTAAATCTTTGCAATTCTACAACCCAAACTACTAATTAAAAAGATATAGCAAGCATATTTTTACTTCATCGTTGTAGTTAATAAGCAAACATGCATAGGATAAAACTTCAAAAACCGTCCGTGAAACACTCATTCAGCCTTCATTGCGAGGCACCCACCAGCCTCTGGCTGGAAAAAACAGTAATGACATGTACGGATACCACAATCACCTCGTGATCGTCATTGCGAGGAGGTACGACGAAGCAATCCCCAAAATACAGATCGGATTTGCACAGTTACTCTGTAGGTCGGGGATTGCTTCGTACCTCGCAATGACGATCTATTTATCTATTTTTAAACAGCCTCTAACTCCTCAGCGCCATTACCAACCCATACGGTGCTTTGGGTGTCATCCAGGTTGATTTGGGCGGCAACCTATCACCCCGCGTTGCTGCTTCCATCACCTGGTCAATTGTTAACGGATAAACCGTAAAGCCAACGGCGTCTACGTTCGCCTCGCAAAAATCCACCAGTTTATCAAGTCCGCCCGGGCCGCCGGCATAATGTAAACGTCCGTCGGTCATGGGATCAACAATCCCAAAAACCGGCGCCAAAATATACTGCTGCAATAATATTACTCCAGGCCCCTGCCGTTTAGCAAACAAATGGTACCAACGCCCACCCGCCAGCATCCCCATCCGACCCGGTGTACCCGGCGCGTAAGGCAGGTTATCTGCAGAAAGCTCAACTACGAAATCCTTTTCCAAACAAAACAATAATTCTTCTAAAGATAAAGCCAGCCGGGGCAGCACCATCCTATGAAAAGGTGCCACTTCAAACTGGTCGGCAGCCATCAGCAGCGAACTGATATACCGGTCGTTCGTACTTGCTGCCGCCGCTATCCGATGATGGCCATCAGCAATAAATGCATGTTCAACTTCCGAAAACAGCAAGGTGAGCAAATGTAATGTCTCTGCATCCTGAACCCGCCATAACAAATGGCTCGCCCCCTTATAACTCAACTTATCAGGAGATGCGTTAGCTTTAACCGCAGCAATCAAACGGCCAATTGCCCCATCCGGCGGGTAAGCCAGCAACACCGGCTGGCCTTCCAACCCCACTGCCAACCTGTATTCGCGGTGTCGCAACACCTTTTCTGCCAGCGTAAGCTCATGTGCCAGCACACTTCCTTCCCGGTAACTATCCAGCGCCATTAAAGTCCAAACCCCGGTTGATGCCTTTCCATCACGCCAAACCTCGTAGATATACATACAAGGCTCCACATCCTGCAGCAGCAGCTTATTAGCCAACAGATCCTGAAATACCTCCTTTATTTCGGAATAAACGCTATCCAGAGCACCCGCGTCCAGGTCGCTTTTCCTCGAGCCACTCTCCAGTAACAACTTCAAAGCAGGCACAACGGCACCCACCAGGTGCTCGCCCGACATATCAATCCCCGTAAAAAGGAACTGCTCCGCGTAAAAAGGATGCGGCCTCACTGCACGAAAAGGACTAATCCCAATCATATCATCACTTTTTCAAATACTGTAAATTATTAAAAGCTGTTTAAATTTATTAATGTTTTATACTTCTAATGAAGCGCATATCCATGCGTCATTGCGAGGTCTATTTATTTTTAAACAGTCTCTAATAACTTAACCAAATCTATATATTTATTGTTGTAATAAACACCAAAAAAAAGCCGGCATCACCGGCAGTTTCCGCAAAACAATCCTCAATTACAATTATTATCAGTATGGCACAGGATGGTATTAAATAATTTATTCTTTAATATTGACGCTGCAATCTAAATTATTCAAAAGGATACAGCTTCCTTTTCAGCAATAACTAACAACCAATTGGAAAATTTGAAAGAAACCAGTTTGCGGCTTCCTGATGGGGGTCAAAAAGCTTTTGATCACTCTTTTAAAAAACACTACGCTTCGTTAGGTAATACCTGTAGCACTCCTCCCAAATACTTAAAATTTCTTTTTATTGCCTTTATGGTATTAGCTGGGGCAAATAAAACTTTAGCTGTGCAATTTGACTTGGTAACGCCGCAAAATAAGGTCGTTATTTATTATGATAAAAATGAGTGCCGGTTAGATTCCATTGTGGCCGGCCTCCTGGCATCAGATATTGAACGCGTAAGTGGCTATAAGCCGGCAGTATCTGCAGATATTTCAAAAGCGCGTGGTAATATCATCGTAATCGGCAGCATCAACTCAAAACTGATAGCGGGTTTAAACACCGGCGCAATGGCCGCCAGTTTAAAAGGTAAATGGGAGAGTTATGGATTGAAGCGTATTGCGGCCCCGTTTGGCAATGTAAAAAATGCATTGATTATAACCGGCAGCGATTTTAGAGGAACGGCTTACGGCGTGTTCGATATTTCTGCACGCATCGGGGTTACACCCTGGTATTGGTGGGCCGACGCCACGCCGGCAAAAAAGAAAGCCCTGGCTCTAAACATTCCCGATTTTATTTCGGCAGCGCCATCTGTAAAATTCAGGGGAATATTTATCAATGATGAAGACTGGGGGCTGCAGCCCTGGGCAGCCAAAACGCTGGAACCCGAAACCGGCGATATCGGCCCAAAAACTTATGCTAAAGTGTTTGAGCTGCTGTTGCGGCTGAAAGCCAATTTGATATGGCCGGCCATGCACCCCTGCACAAAAGCTTTTTATCATTATCCAGGTAACATCCGGGTAGCGGGTGATTACCAGATCATTATAGGATCATCACATGCCGAGCCTATGCTGCGGAATAACGTGGGCGAGTGGAACGAAAAAACCATGGGTGCATTCAATTATATCACCAATAAACAAAAGGTAGCTGATTACTGGGAATCACGCATAAAAGAGAGCAGCCACATTAACGGCATGTATACTATTGGGATGCGTGGGGTGCACGATAGTGGTATAGAAGGCGTAAAAAACCTTGCCGAAACAGTACCCCTGCTTGAACGTATTTTTGCCGACCAGCGCGATATGCTGAAAAAATATATCGACCCCGATATTACCAGGGTGCCGCAGGTTTTTACCGCTTATAAAGAGGTATTGGATGTGTATGATGCCGGCCTGAAAGTACCCGATGATGTTACCCTGGTTTGGCCCGACGATAACTACGGCTATATACAAAGGCTAAACGACGGGAAGGAAAGCAGGCGCGCGGGAGGATCAGGGGTGTATTACCATGTATCCTACTGGGGTCGTCCGCATGATTATACCTGGCTATGCTCTACCAGTCCGGGATTGATCCGGGAGGAAATGACCAAAGCTTATGAGCTGAACAACCGCAACCTTTGGGTGGTAAATGCAGGTGATATTAAGCCGGCCGAGTACGACATCCAGCTTTTTATGGATATGGCCTATCATATCCGGCCATTTTATAGTAATGCCTATACTAAAGCACATTTAAAGAACTGGATAAGTAACAACATGGGAACAATTAACGCCGCTGCCATCACCGATGTGCTGTGGAGATATTATCAGCTGGCCTTTGAGCGCAAACCAGAGTTTATGGGCTGGAGCCAGACTGAACCCACTACACCGGTTAGCTTTACCGCTTACAACCATCCATATTACGGAGACCAGGCACAAAGGCGGATTGACGATTACGAGCAATTAGTGCAAGCCGCAAAAAAAATAAGAACGGGCGTAAGCGCCGATAAGCTGGATTGCTTTTATCAGCTGGTATACTACCCGGTAGTTGCTGCTTCGTTAATCAATAAGAAATTTTTGTATCGCGATAAAGCCTACCAGTATGCACAGCAAGGCAGGTTGAGCGCATCGCATTATGACTCGCTTGCGAAAGTTGCTTACCAGGACATCATCAGCGAAACTGATTATTATAATACTAAACTGGCGGGAGGTAAATGGGCGTACATGATGTCTATGCACCCACGTGACCTGCCGGTTTACCAGGCGCCCCAATTAAATTATAAAATAACCAAACGCGCCGAAAGATGGCTGGCTCTGCCAGAGGGCGCTGCCGATACCGCAGGTGCAGTTACCAACCTTTCACTTCCTGAATTTAACAGCACCGGCCAAAAGCACTTCATCGATGTGTTTTTAACCCAGGATGCACCGGTAAAATATGTTGTTAACACCTCTGCATCATGGATTAGGGTTTCGCGGCGGGCGGGCAGCCTGTTGGCAACGGGCGGCAAGAGCCAGAGCCGTTTATGGGTATCTGTAGACCTGGCCAAAGCGCCTGCAGCGAGGGAATTAAACGGTACTATAACCATTCAGGGTGCAAATAAGTCCGTCAGCATAGCCGTAAAAGCAGGTAAACAAAATCTGCCTGCACTTAAAGGCTACAATGGTTTTATTGAAAACAACGGCTACGTTTCTATTTACGCTAAAAATTACCACGATAAGACAGACAAGGGAGCCGACCATTGGGGAGAGGTGAGCGGCCTGGGGGCCACGGAAATAAGCATGGAAGCTTTACCTTTACGGATGAGCCCTTCGGCAAAAGAAGATCTATCTGACGCCGGTATCAAGCAAAAACCGGTTCTATCTTATAACTTTTACACGTTCAGCGTTTCGCCGGCCGGGGTTAATATCTACACCATACCTACCTATCCCTTAAACCGGAATTTTGAGATGCGCTACGCGGTTAGCATAGATGACGGCCCGGCCACAGTTTTAAACTTTAAAACATTCGGCCGCAGCGAGGAATGGAAACAGGCTGTATTAAGCAATTCGATTATGCGCAATGTTAAAACGCCATCGCTACCTGCGGGCAGGCACGTACTGCACGTGTACCTTATCGATCCGGGGGTGATACTGGATAGGATACTGATAGATCTCGGCGGTCTCAGGCCGCTATATGGTCTGATACCCGAAACTAAAACAAGGTTATTGCAATCTACTAAATAGCAGGCTTTACAAATAAGCAATACCTTGGGGGCCAGGGTAAGTAGCTGATTTTATGTACCAAATCTCCAACAGGTTAGAAACAAAAAAAGCGAACAAAAAGACTAAAATTCATCTTTTGTTCGCCCGGGGTTTTCCTACATGGACTCGAACCACGATTGTCTGAACCAGAATCAGAAGTGCTACCATTACACCATAGGAAAAAACATTGTAACAACACCTCGCATGCTGTTACAATGCAAATATAGCACGTAAAGCTTTATTTAACAAAAAATAGTTTCTGCTACCTTTCCCATTTTATGCCTTTTATGCCTGCCTGGTGCAGGCGTTCGGTAAGTTGTCCAACGTGATGCTGCAGATGGCGGATGTTATATAAATGTAATTGCAGCCGGTTCATCGGGAAATCCAAAAGCATTTTTAAAGCAGCTTAATGACGGTCGTTTATTCATTTATTTTACTAAAAAAGCCGCCTGTAAAACAAGCGGCTTCCTAATTTTATAAGCTGGTACTGTTTAATCCTCGTTTACAAACGAGCGCAGCATCCAGGTATTTTTTTCGTTAAACTGCATAAAGCGGTTTACCATATCGTTGGTACCATCGTCGCCTGCTTCGGCGGTAATGTCCAGTATTTCTCTTTCTTTAGCAATTAAAGCAGCCAGGTCTTCAATAATGGCCTTAACCATCAGGGTATCTTTTAAACCTATTGTTTGTATTTCTTTAATCTGCGATGTTGTTATATAATCTTTAAAAGTGCTATAAGGTGGCTTACCTAACGACAGGATCCGCTCGGCCAGCTCATCAATAGTAAGCAACGCGGCAGTGTACAACTCTTCAAACTTAATGTGCAGGGTAAAAAAGCTTGGGCCCTTAACATTCCAATGGCAGCCACGCAGTTTTTGATAATGAATATGGTAGTTGGCCAACAGGTCGTTAAGATGGTCAACAACAGGTTTTACTTTTACTTCTTCTAAGCTTATTTCTTCGGCGTTCATATGAATAGTGATTTTAGTTTTTTTAACACAGGATTGATAGCATTGTTTGGTCAGGGAAATCGCTTTTTAAATTAAATTAAAACTTTCACCATAGCGATGGGTTTCAAACCCATCGCTATTTGCCAATATGCCGTGCTAAACAGTTCCATTTAATAGATTTTTCCGGCGATTGACCCTTTAAATATTTCAAAAGCGATTTCCCTGATTGTTTGGTAAAATTAAACAGTTTGAATATAATAAATCATATTTGTAAACTTTATGACAAAGCTGCTACCATTCATTCAACACCAATGCAAATACGCCATATGGCGCATGGAAATTGATGAAATAAGCAATATTATATTCCTGGAAGTACGCAGCAGCGAAGATAAAAAAGTGACCTTCACCTCGATAGACCTCACCAGCGAAGCCGTGAACTTTACAGACCTCAGCACACCCGAAAGATGGCTCACCGGCATCGAGGCGGCTTTTAATGGCGTACTGCTCATCCACAATTATCAATCAGAAAACGGGCCTTCGCATAAAGGCCTGGTGGCCATTGATGGTGTTAACGGACAAACACGATGGAGCAATTATACCCTGGCTTTTGACCGCCTTACGGTAAACGGACCGGTAGTTTACAACGCACAAATTCAGCCTAAGAAATTATTGCTGGCCGATATAAAAACCGGGACTGCTTTAAGGGCTTATCAGCCTATTATTGATACAGAATTGGATAACCATATTGTAAGCGCGCAAATACTCCCTGCCAAATTTTTAAAACATGTTGTTTTGCCCGCAGATCCTTTCGGAAATACGGTACATTACATGGAGCACAATAATTATAGAATTGTATCTTTGCACACATTTTTGGCCGAACAAATGGAGCAGCATCTTTATATTTTTAATGATGAAAACGCTGTTGTTTACCACGATTTGTTGCAAACCAATATACAAAAATTGCAACCCGAGGCGTTTGTAGTACATAAGAATAAACTGATCTACCTTAAAAACAGGTCAGCGTTAATAGTTTTAAATTTATAAAACACTGTATTGTAACTTATTATGAAATTAAAGATCCTTTTATTGATCGCCCCCTTACTAACATTTTCTATATCGCTTTTTGCAAATACCGCTGTTGATTCTATCGGCGTTGAAAACCAGAACGGCAAAAAAGTTATTATTCACAAACTTGATCCAAAAGACAACTATTACTCTATTGGCAGGCGCTACAATGTAAGCCCCAAAACCATTATACAGTTTAATAACAATGCCCCGCTAAGAATTGGAAGTACTATTAAGGTGCCCACCGAGCAGCCATTTGCCGAAACAACCGCGCAAACAGCGGCACCTGTACAACAAACCAAACCGACCGTTCAACCGCCAGTTGTACAGCAAAAACCACAGGTACAACCGCCTGTTACCAAGCCACAGGTACAACAACCCGTAACACAACAACCGGTAACACAGCAACCGGTTGCCCAACAGGCATCACCTGTGGTACAACAACCCGTAACCACTACACCAAAACCAACTACACCTGCTCCTCAGCAAACTGCTGAGGTTAATCAGGATAATGTTCAGCAGTATAAAGTATCGGCCGGAGAAACGTTATTTTCAATAGCCAAGCGCTTTAATACTTCGGTTGAAGATATCAGGAATCTTAACAGCTTAAGCACCGATGATCTTAAACCCAACCAGATCATTAAAGTGCGCAGCGGCATGCCTCCCGAAGACAGGACAGTAGCCAAGCAGGATGCGCTAAAAACCGATTCATCAACCATGGCTATTGATAGCGCTGATGCCAAATTTAAAGCCAACCGTTTTGGTTTGTATGAAAAAAACGAAAAGGGTGTAGCTACATGGAATGATGATACCAGCCTTGACCCTAAAAAAGAATTGGTTTTACACCGTACTGCTCCTATTGGTACCGTTATTAAAATCACTAACCCCATGAACAACCATACCACCTATGCAAAAGTAGTTGGCAGGTTTACCGATAACGAAGTCAACAAAAATGTGCTTATTGTAATGACCAAGAACACTGCCGATGCTTTAGGTGCTTTGGATAAACGTATAAATGTAACCATCAGCTACGGCAGCCCTAATGAATAAACCTTATATTATTGGAATTGCCGGTGGAAGTGGCTCTGGCAAAACCTTTTTTTTGAAGTGTTTCCTGGAGCATTTTACACCCGATGAGGTATGCCTGGTATCACAGGATGATTATTATATCCCTGTGGCCCATAACATGACCAAAGAGGAGAACAAACTGTATAACTTTGATTTGCCGGATACCATTGATCATCAGCATTTCCAGGAGGATATCAGTAAGCTTTTAAATAAGGAAGCCATTTTTAAGCACGAATATACTTTTAATAACCCCGACGCCATTCCCAGGGTACTTGAAATTAAACCCGCACCTATTTTAATAGTAGAAGGCCTGTTCATTCTGCATTTTAAGGAGATCTCTGAACTGCTGGATATGAAGGTATTTATTGATGCCGATGAAGATATAGCCCTCCAGCGCCGCCTTAAGCGCGACCTGATAGAACGGGGTTATTCGCATGACGATGTGATGTATAAATGGCTGAACCATGTAGTACCCGCATATAAAGAATACTTATTGCCCTACAAGGATGAATGTGACCAGATAATCACCAATAACAACCATGTTGCCGATGATATTATAAGTGTAACAGAGGAGATATCTGCAAAATTGAGAACGAAGTTATTTTGATTTGAAAATTTGGTAATTTGAAGATTTGAAAATGCTTTTCTGCTTTAATTTTCAAATCGGCACATATTCAAATTTTCAAATTCATTAATTAATTACCTATAATTTTCCGGGTTTGGTCATAGTAGTCGGCTTTGGTAATTACACCGGCGTTAAACAGGTTTTGTAGTTTGAGCAATTCAGCTTCTACTTTAGGGCAGCAATCAGATGTACCTAACCTATAACTTTTTAAAGGGTCTTTTACCGTTTTAAGTCCCCATATCAGCGACACTATCCAACCGATGATGGTCCATCCCAAAAAGATGTTGAGTAACAATACCGACCTGTAATTACATTTTTCGCAAGCTAATATCGACGGCAGAAAATATATGGGTGTTGCAATTACTAAAAATATAAAAAGCAGTATTAGTTCGGGAAGACCTATCATATAATTTAATTAAACTAAGAACTTATACGCAATATAACAATTAAATGACGCATATATTATAAAAAAAACATCAGAATTTTCATTTTTTTTGATATTAGAGCGTAATCTCTGGTATTTCTCCTTCCACAATCAGCTTCCCGGATGTTGCCTTTATTATTTCCTCTACGGTTACGCCGGGAGCGCGTTCCAATAGTTTAAAGCCACCTTCGGGCAACACATCAAAAACGCCCAGTTCAGTCACAATTTTTTTTACGCAATGAACACCTGTTAAAGGCAAACTACATTGAGCCAGTAGTTTGGACTCCCCTGCTTTGTTTACGTGCTGCATAGCTACAATGATGTTTTCGGCCGATGCCACCAGGTCCATTGCGCCGCCCATACCTTTTACCATTTTACCTGGAATTTTCCAGTTGGCTATATCGCCATTTTCGGATACCTCCATTGCGCCCAGGATGGTGAGGTTAACCTTCCGCGCCCTGATCATCCCAAAACTCATGGCCGAATCAAAAGTGGCCGATCCGGGCAGCATGGTGATGGTTTGCTTACCCGCGTTGATCAAATCCGCATCTTCCTCACCTTCAAAAGGGAATGGCCCCATCCCCAGTAAACCATTTTCTGATTGTAATACCACATCCATGGTCTCGGGTATGTAATTGGCCACCAGTGTAGGGATCCCTATCCCCAGGTTAACATAATAGCCATCTTTTATTTCTTTAGCAATCCGTTTTGCTATTCCTTGTTTGTCTAACATCTACTTGATTTGAAAATTTGATGATTTGAAAATTTCTCAACCCGTCATTGCGAGGTACGAAGCAATCCCCGACTTACAGGGTAGCTGTGCAAATCCGCTTTGTATTTTGGGGATTGCTTCGTCGTACCGCCTCGCAATGACGATCACGAGGTGATTGTGGTACCTATACATGTCATTATTGTTTTTTCAAGCCCGGCTGGTCGGTACTCGCAATGACGGGCATTTATGGTTTCTTTTATCCTTGTTCCTTCATCCTTCAATCCTTATTCCTTTGATCTCACTGTCCTGTGCTCTATCCTTTTCTCATAATCTTTCCCCTGGAAAATCCGGTGTACGTAAATTCCGGGGGTGTGGATATGATCTGGCTCTAACTCACCCGGCTCAACAAGTTCCTCTACTTCGGCTATGGTTATTTTACCGGCCATGGCCATTACAGGGTTAAAGTTGCGTGCGGTTGATTTGTAAACAAGATTGCCCATGGTATCTCCCTTCCAGGCCTTAACAATAGCGAAATCGGCATCAAAGGCCATTTCCATCAGGTAGTCCTTGCCATTAAAATTACGCACTTCTTTACCTATAGCCACTTCGGTACCTACCCCGGCCGGTGTAAAAACAGCGGGCATGCCATAACCGGCAGCCATACAACGGGTAGCCAGGGTACCTTGCGGTATCAGGTCTACCTCAAGCTCGCCGCTCAGCAACTGGCGTTCAAATTCGGCGTTTTCGCCTACGTAGGATGAGATCATTTTTTTTACCTGCCTTTGCTTCAGCATCAGGCCGATGCCAAAATCATCAACCCCGGCATTGTTGGATATACAGGTGAGTTGCTTTACCCCTTTTTTAACAAGAGCTGCTATACAATTCTCGGGCAAACCGCACAAACCAAAGCCACCCAGCATCAGGGTCATGCCATCCTCAATATCGCGGATGGCCTCGTCGGCACCACTAACTACTTTATTCATGTTCAATAATTGGTTACTCAAAACTACTAATAAGAAAGATAAAAGTTGGAAGGATAAAAGATAAAAGACGAATTGAGTATTGGCTTTTTTAATGCAGTTGAGTTCGGTCTATTCTTTAAATAAACTAAATATTCTAAAACAATTGGAAAAATAAGGTATTATATTGTATATCAACTTATAAAAACCTATGGTACTAAACGACAAAGGGTTTTTGGATGAAGATAAAAACCATTCGGAACCACAGGAAAACAACGAGCCCAATGCTTACCGCGTAGACGATGATAATTTAACGGAGGACGACCTGCAACATGGCTTCCCTGCATCAAAAAACGATATGAAAAAACAGGATGCCCCCGGAATGGAAGGCCATGGCATGGGCGGGCAAAACTTTGAAGAGAACAGCCTCACTCCTTCTGGCGATGATGAGGCAAATCCATTGCTAAACATCGCGTATATCAATGCTCATTTTAAACAAACCCAACCGGTTGAAGAGCACCTGGAGAATAGCCATTTTAAAGATCCGGACCAGCCGGATCAATCAAACTATGACGCCGCTGCAATTGCGTTAGCAAACAGACGACCTGATGAAGGCAGCGATGGCACTACAAACATCTGCCGGCAACCTTACAAGGAAAGCCCTGCCGATAATGATGGCAATAATAATGGGTGAAAAATTGGGATAAGACAATGGGATAAGCAGATAAAAATTCTGTCCTTCTTGTATAATCCTTAAATCGTGTTACCACTTCACCGTTTTATCCATGAAAGCTATCAGATCATCGGCCATAACCTGTTGCTCTTTAGCGCTTGGGTGGCCGCCGGTATTTTTGTAGGGGATCATATGGGTATAAATAGCTTTATCATTTAAGCCGGCAACAGCCTTTTCAATATATCCCGGCCAGGGCGATCCTTCTTTGGTGGCATCCATACTCCCTAGGATACAAAGAATCTGCGCTTTGGGATATTTTTTACGGATATTTTTTACCATTTCGCGATAGGCTTTCACAATTTGCTCTTCCTCTGGCTTTTTTGTACCAAAACGTTCTTTAAACTGTGGGTTATCGGGCAGTTTCACTATCCACGAATCATTTTGAAACAGGTTGATCACTACCACATCCGGCGTGTACCTGGTAAAATCCCATAAACTCGTCGGATCGGTTGGGTCTAAACGGTTATACATCTCTGGCATAATGAGCGGGAACCAGCTTACCAGTACGCCTATGCCACTTTTAGCGGTGCAAACATACGAGGCATCATAATGGCGCGCGGTTATGGCTGCATAGCTTATATAACCATTTTCATAAGGTGCGCTCCCCCTATCCTGCCCGGTGGTATCCTCTACGGCGTAACCGCAGGTAATGGAGTTACCAAAAAATTCGATCTTACGTTTTTTAACCGGCGGCGCAGCCAATACAGAAGCACCTTTATCTAATGCAAACTGGTAAAAAGTGGTTTTACCCATCTCCCATTCGGTACGTTTAAATATCTCCAGGCTATGCGGACCGGCAGGTAATCCCTGGGCCAGCGTATAGGTTTTCTTTACATTTTCAAGGTGAATTGTACTGCTTACTTTACCATCCAATACAACGGTAAAATAATTATCACCGCGTTCGTCTTGTAAAATAACAGATGCCCCGGTGCCATCAAAATTAATCTTCGCTGACGAACCTGTCCAGTAAAATTCGGCAGCCTCATCGGTCATGTTGATACGGCCGGTATAGCGGATGTGTGCATCCTTACTTTTGAGTACTAAACTTTGGGCGGTACAGGTAGAAAACGCTCCTGCAGAAAGCAGGAACAAAACAACAATGTATAATTTACGCATTTTAAAAACGGGTTTATCCCTCTAAATTTATGAAACTTAATACCACAAAACAAATCACCTGTAACATCCCCGCGAACCACCCATAACATCCTTGCCGACTACCAATGATATCCCTCCGAACCACCTATAACAATCCTCAAATAGCTAATGACACCTCAGCGAAATGACCAATGACTAATGACTAATCAACCGGTGTACCGAATTGCAGCAGGTAACCATTATAATCGTAAACAGCAAATTCGCGCATGCCATAATTAAAGGTTTTGATAGGATAGCAAACTACGGCGTGGTCTTTTAGCTCTTTCCAGATCTCATCAACCTTGTCTGTACGGATGTACAACGACCCGGTGAATTTTGGCATACCAAATGGCTCATGTTCATTTGGCAAAGCAAACATAAGCTCCACATCATCGCGACTTACGGTTGCCCAGCCCCAGTTATCATCATATCCCACACAGGTAAAACCAAAGCTGTTAATATAAAAATCAACACTTTCCCTAACCTGCCGGGTATATAACATTGGCGTAATGCTTTTTAAAGCCATATGAAAATATTTTTTTATTTTAAATATACATAAGTTATTCCATCTCCGCCTCTATCGGCATGCTCATCCTCCATGCGGTCAACCTGATCGTACTTTTTAAGGTATTGCCTTATCATTTTGCGTAAAATCCCATCACCCTTGCCATGAATTATCTTCAGGCTATTAAAACCCATCATCAGGGCGCGGTCAAACAGCTTTTCAATGGCGTGCAGGGCATCTTCGGTACGCTGGCCGCGTACATCAATCTCCGGACTAAAATTAGCAAAGTCGCTGGTATGCGAATTCATGGTGCGCCTCACCTCTTTAGGCACTGATGATTTGCTCACTTTTTCCACTCGCTTCTTTTTGGCCACCGTACGCAAATCACCAATGGCAATTACCACGTTATCCTTTATCAGTTCAATCACCTGGCCTGTGGTTTCAGAATCAATTAGTTTTACCCAATCGCCGGGCTTCAGTTCCTCTTCAACAGTTGCCGGGTTTGGTTTTGCAGGCTCAACTTTAACGGTATTCTTTTTAAGTTCTATATTCAGGTTCTCGCGCAGGTTGCGGGTGGTTTCCTTATCGGCATTGCTGCTTTTTATTTCGGATATGGTATTTTCAACCAGCTTATTGGCATTCAGGATTATATTTTTAGCCTGGTCTTTTGCATCCCTTATTAACGCTTTTTTATTTTCTTCAAGATAGCTTTTCAGCTTTTCATTCTCGGCCTGCAGCTCGCTTACGCGGCGTTGCTGTTTATCCAGCTTTTGTTTGGTCTCAAATATCTCGCGTTTTTCGCGTTCAAGGTCAACCAGCAGGGTATCAACCTTTTTCTGTCCCTCGCTTATTTTGTTTTTGGCAAGGTTAAGCACATTTGCGGGCAAGCCAATCTTTTGGGCTATCTCAAAGGCGTATGAGCTGCCGGGCTTACCAACCTCAAGCCGGTAAAGCGGCTTCATCTCCACATTGTTAAACAGCATCGATGCATTCTCAATCCCTTCGGTATTGCTGGCAAATATTTTAAGGTTGGAGTAGTGGGTGGTTACCATACCCTTCACCTTTTTATGGTTGAGCGATTCCAGCACAGCTTCGGCAATCGGGCCGCCAAATTGCGGGTCGGTACCGGTACCAAACTCATCTATCAGCACCAGGGTTTTACCATTAGCCTGCTCCACAAAATTTTTCATTTTAGATAGATGGGCGCTGTAAGTGCTCAGGTCACTTTCAATTGACTGGTCATCGCCAATATCAACAAACAACTGCTTAAACACACCTACCACGCTGGCTTCGGCTGCGGGGATCAATAAGCCCGCCTGTACCATCATTTGCAACAGGCCAACCGTTTTCATACAAACAGATTTACCACCCGCGTTGGGACCCGATACTACAATAATACGGGTACCCTCATCAATTTGTACATTTAGCGGCACAACTACTTTTTGCTCCTTTTTAAAGTTGAGGAACAGCAACGGATGCCGGGCATTAAATAATTTAAGCCTGGGCTCGTTCACCACTTGCGGCATTTCGCCCTCTACATCAATGGCAAACAAGGCCTTGGCGCGCACAAAATCAAGTTTGGTTAACAGGCTGTGGTATGATAATAATAACGGCGCATAAGGCCGCAATTCGGTTGTTAAGGCGGTTAATATTTTTACTATCTCGCGGCGACGTTCAAATTCAAGGTCGCGCACACGATTATTAAGGGTAAACACCTCTTCGGGCTCCATGTAAACCGTTTGGCCCGATGCAGACTCATCATGAATAAAGCCTTTGAGCTTGCGCTTGTTTTCGGCCAGCAACGGGATACACAATCTGCCATCTCGTACAGTTAGCGAGCCATCCGCCGTCCACCCGCTGGATGAGGCATTTTTAAAAATCTGGTCAATCTTTTTACGTGCTTCCTGCTCGGCTTTGGCAATGCCCGATGTTATTTCTAACAGATCGCGGGATGCATTAGGCCTTATTTTTCCCTTGGCATCAATAACTAAATCTATCTTTTTAAGAATGGCTTTTTCTATAGGCAGGTGCTCAAACAGCGCCTCCAGGTTGGGGTATAATCCTTCGCGTTCGCTAAAATAAGCAATAACGGCAAACACCGTTTGCAGCGAGGCCTGCACCTGGTAAAATTCCTCCTCGCTTAAAAAAACACCCTCAATACGGGCTTTATTGGCGAGCGACTTGATATCGAAAAAATGATGAATAGGCAGGGCGGCATCATTTACCAGGATATTTTTAAACTCGTTTGCCTGGCTTAAAAATTTGGCTATCTGGTCAAAATTGCTCATCACCTGGATCTTATCGACCATTTGCCGGCCCATATCACTCAGGCAATGTGCTTTTATTAATTCCTTAACTTCGGTAAACCCAAGCTTATCAACACTATTTAATGGGTACAGCATTAGGTTTTGGTCTATGTTTTAACTTTTTAAAAGAATCTATTTTTAATAGGATCCGCTGTTTTGCTTTTGCGTCTTTAACTGAATCGGCCTTTTGAATAGCAGTTTTTGGTTTTAGATTCGCTTTCCTGGCAGAATCGCTCTTTAATGAATCGGCTTTGCGAACGGCAGCGTTCTTTTGGGTTTGAACCCGGTTTACCGAATCGCTAAGGGCTTTAATCTGCAGATCAACCTTATCATATATGGCCATTAACTTATCAGGCTCTTCGCTGTAATAATCCATACTTTTCCTGAACTGTGCCGAATCGGTACCGAATTTTTTAAATACAGCCAGGTATTTGCCCATGCCATATTTATACAAACTATCTGGCACTTGTGTGTTATTGTATAATGAGCCATCTACCACGTGAATTTGCACCAGCAAACGTGCCATAACATTGGGCTGAATAAATTTATTGGGGACACTATCGCTTTTACAACCGCACCAAAAAAGCGTAACTGAAAAAAACAAGATTAAATATTTATGCATTCTGTAATTTAGCGGCTGATTAATTAAGCAAATTTACGGATAAATGAGCATTGCAGATAACATCAAAAGCTTAAAAAAAGAAACGGAGGCCAACAAGGTTATATTGTTAGCTGTATCAAAAACAAAACCAGCCGCCGACCTGCAGCAAGCCTACGACGCCGGGCAGCGTTTATTTGGCGAAAACCAGGTACAGGAACTGGTTGAAAAACACGAGCAATTACCTAAAGATATTGAATGGCACCTGATAGGGCACCTGCAAAGCAACAAGGTAAAGTACATTGCCCCATTTGTGAGCATGATACAGTCTGTTGATAGCATTAAGCTGCTCCAGGAAATAAACAAGCATGCCCTAAAGGCAAACCGGGTAATTGATTGCCTGCTGCAAATTTACATTGCCGATGAAGAAACCAAGTTTGGGCTGGGTTTTGATGAAGCCATCGAACTGCTGAGATCAGAAGAATTTGCCACCTTCAAAAACATCCGCATCCGCGGTTTAATGGGCATTGCCACCAATACTGATAATGAAAAGCAGGTAAAAGACGAATATTACGAACTGAAGACCTTTTTCGACGGAATTAAGGTGAGCTATTTCAGAAAAGATGATAGTTTTAACATTTTATCGATGGGCATGTCGGCCGATTATAAACTTGCCATTGAACAGGGCAGCAACATGGTGCGCCTGGGCAGCACAATTTTTGGTACCCGGGTGATAAAGCATTGGAAGAATAACTGAGTGGTGAGTAGTGAGTGGTGAATAGTGCATAGTGCATCGTGATTAACAGAATTAAGAAATTTACAGAATTGGAAAACGATCAAATAACAAACCAAACCAATCAAAAGCTCCCCCTTCAGGGGGCGGGGGGGGCTGAACTTCGCGTTGCCACTATTGAAGATTGCCCGCGCCTGATGGAACTGGTAAATGAGCTGGCTCTGTATGAAAAGGCGCCGGAGGAGGTTACCGTTACTTTAGATGAATTTATAAATGCCGGTTTTGGCGATAACCCGGTATGGAAGGCTTTTGTCGCCGAGGTCGACGGGGTAATTGTAGGCTTCGCGGTTTATTATATCCGCTACTCTACCTGGAAAGGTAATCGCATGTACCTGGAAGACCTGGTTGTGACCGAGGAATATCGTGGCAAAAAAATCGGCAGGCTATTGTTTGATCGTTTGATCCGGGAAGCCAAAGAACTGGGCTTTAGCGGCATGGTTTGGCAGGTTTTGGACTGGAACGAACCGGCTATTAACTTTTACAACAAGTACGGAGCTACTATTGAAGCCGGATGGCTTAACGCATCGTTATCAAAAGAACAGCTTCAGAATTTTTAGTTGTTTGAAATGGCGAAAGACTTACGAAGTTTAACAAACTTCGTAAGTCTGGGATTCTACAACACGTCATTATAAGAGCTAAAATCCCGGAACTCCGAAGGAGGGAATGACGTTTTTGCATGGCGGATAGTCGACTCACCCCGACATCGCTGCGCTCGTCTGCCCCTCTCTCCGCTTCGCGCATAGAGGGGCTAAAAAATTTCTCAACCCTCTTTCCAACGAAGTTGAAGAGAGGGTCGGCCAGCGTAGCGTAGCTGGGGTGAGTCGTTGCGAGTATACAGAGGCGATGCCAGGCATAAACCTAACACGTCATTGCGAGGTACGAAGCAATCTCAGACTATGCAGATCGCATTTGCATAGTTACTCTGTAAGGCGGGGATTGCTTCGTACCTCGCAATGACGTGGGTTATTTAAATTTAAACAGCTTATACATGAAAAATATCATTAGGCCCTGTTTTATTTTTGTTGTTTTTGCATTTGCATCGTGCCAGTGGGGTGTTCCGCCAAAAAAAATGGATGAAACGGTAAAGGATACGCTTACCTACACCTACAAAATCATTCATGAGCGTGCGGCAGATTGCGGCAGCAAGCCCGATAATGGTTGTACCATAGTGAAAATCAGTTACCCGGTTTTTGATAGTGCCAAAACATTAAATAATTTAATTACCATCAACCTTGCCAACTTATTTCCTGTAGATAAGAAGGCCGACAGCTCTATTGAGCAAATGACCAAAAATTTCCTGCGGTCATATACTGATTTCAGGAACAGCGACCCAAAGTCGGCCATGTTTTACACGCTGAATAGTTATGCAAAAGTAATTTACCAGGATTCGAGCCTTACAACGCTTGAAATTGGTGGTTATATTTTCCAGGGCGGCGCGCACGGCAGTTCGTTAACCACCTTTGTAAACTGGGATATTAAGGCCAAAAAGAAGCTTACGCTTGATGATATTTTTGCTGCCGGTTATGATGATGAGCTTAATGCTGTTGCCGAAAAGATCTTCAGGAAGAATGAAAAACTCAGCGATACAGCATCGCTGGCCCGCGATTATTTTTTTAAAGATGGCAAATTCGCGCTCAATAATAATTTTTCGGTTACACCTATAGGTATCAGGTTCTTATACAACCAGTACGAGATTAAACCTTATGCTGCAGGTATCACCGGCCTGTTTATCCCCTACTCATCCATTAAACATTTACTACGGCCAAATACCGTAATTAGTCAATATATTAAATAAATGCTTGTATTTAAATTCGGAGGGGCATCGGTTAAGGATGCCGATGGTATCATTAATTTGGCCAGTGTTGTTAAAAAATATGAAGGCGAGCAATTGCTCATTGTGGTATCAGCTATGGGCAAAACCACCAACGCGCTCGAAAAGCTTACCAAAGCCTATATAGAACATGCTGATGATATGCATGAAATTTTTGATGATATCAAACAATACCATTTTGATATTTTACACAGTTTGTTTGAAGCCGGTCACCCGGTATTTGATGATATCGCCAATACTTTTGTGGAGATTGATTGGGCCATTGAAGACGAACCGCAAGATAGCTATGATTTTATTTACGACCAGATTGTATCCATAGGCGAGTTGGTATCTACCCGCATTGTTACCGCGTATTTAAATAAGGCCGGCATAAAAAGCCAGTGGCTTGATGTACGCAGTTATATCCATACCGATAATACCTACCGAGAAGGCATAGTGCAATGGGATAAAACCCGGGCAAGCATCAGCGCTGATATCCCTTCCATGCTGACTAAAGGCATCGTGGTAACGCAGGGCTTTTTAGGTGGCACATCCGAAAACTTCACCACCACTTTAGGTAGGGAGGGATCTGACTATACCGCATCCATATTTGCGGCGTGTTTGAGCGCCGAATCGGTAACCACCTGGAAAGACGTGCCCGGTATCCTCAATGCCGACCCCAAATATTTCCCCGATACCGTAAAATTTGATGAATTATCTTACACCGAAGCCATCGAAATGACCTATTACGGCGCAAGCGTTATCCACCCTAAAACTATCAAACCGCTGCAAAACGCCAATATACCACTGCTGGTAAAACCCTTTACCGACCCCGGCGCTCCCGGAACGGTGATTAAAGAAGATGGTGTAAATAGGTTTGAAAAGCCAGTCATCATACTAAAACAAAACCAGGTACTTTTGTCTGTCTCAACAAAGGATTATTCCTTTATTACCGAAGACCATTTGAGCGAGATCTTTCGCCTGTTTGCCCAAAGCCAGGTAAAAGTGAATGTAATGCAAACATCGGCCCTTAGCTTTTCGGTTTGTTTTGATTTTTATGAAGAACGCTTCGAAAAGCTATTAACCAACCTGCAACAGGAGTTTAAAGTAAAATATAACAGCGGCTTAACATTAATCACCATAAGGCATTACAACCAAAATTCGTTGAAAGAATTAATAGCCGGTAAAACGGTGTTACTGGAGCAACTAAGCAGGAATACGGCGCAGATGGTGGTGAAGTAGGAAAGTTTTTGCTAAAAATAACGTATAGAAACTTACGAAGCTTTTAAAGCTTCGCAAGTTTAGTCCTGATAATCCCCCTGTATAAGCTATACACTCATCAGGCTTTTAAATCATCTGTTTTTTCGACAAAATACCGCCAAACAACTGCGGCTATTATGCTTCCTAAAATCGGGGCAGCTATAAAAAGCCATAATTGCGAAATTGCAACTCCGCCTGCAAATATTGCCGGCCCTATACTTCTGGCAGGATTAACAGAAACCCCTGTTACAGGTATACCAACTATGTGAATTAATACCAGGCTTAAGCCTATAGCCAAACCGGCAAAACCACCATGAATGTTTTTTGTTGAGGTGGAGCCAAAAATCACCAGCAGGAATATGGCTGTAAAAACCGTTTCGGCAATAAAACCCGATAGCAGTGAGTATTTTTGCGGCGATGCCATATCATAGCCGTTTTGGCCCAACCCGTTTGCAATATCAAAACCCGGCTTACCACTTGCAATAAGGAATAAAATACCCGCACCTGCTATGGCTCCTAAAACCTGGGCAATAATGTAACCAAAGCTTTCTTTGGCTTTCATTCTTCCGGCCACTACCATACCAATAGTTATTGCCGGGTTAATATGACAGCCAGAAATGTGACCTATAGCATAGGCCATAGCCACTACCGATAACCCGAAAGCAAAAGAAATACCCAAAAGCCCAACTCCGGTTGTTCCGTTGGCCCCCGCTATTACGGCGCTGCCGCAACCCATTAAAACAAGCACCATTGTTCCAATAAATTCTGCTAAGAATTTGTGATAGTTATTATTTTCCATGTTTTGATATTTTTAATAAAAATGCCTTAAAATATTCGTAAAGCATAAAAAAAATAAAGATATTTTCCTTAAAATTAGATTATTAATCGTTTTCGGATTAAATTGATCAGCAGGAATGCTGCGTGGATGGTAATAGCCTTTGCCCCTATGCTTCGGTAGGCTACCGATAACGTATTCAATTTTCAAGGCGAAGGCCTGTCAGTCTGTCGAAGACTCGTGCGGAGAGGCCTTTGCCCGCTATGCTTCGACAGGCTCAGCATGACAACCCTTTTAGCAACGCGATTTCTCCTTCAGAGCCTCCTTGGATTTTACAACTCAATGGAGTTGTGGACGTTGTTGGGTTAATTGAATAAACATAGCATCCTTAATCCACCACCAAAACCCCGTCAGCCATAATTTCGATATCCTTTTTTGGCAGGGTGATCTTTGCTATCTCGTTTTTGCTTTTGCCTGCATCAGCAGCGTAGTGCTGCAGTTTGGCTACCGATGTTTCATTCACATTGGCCTTACCTTCAACAACCACCGTTTTGCCAACAATATTTTGTGGCATAAAGTAGGCATAGTCTGTAAACCTTACCATTATTGGGTTGCCGGTTTGGCGGGCAATTTTCATAAAGCACCCTTTTTTGGTGCAAACCTCAACCACCTTGCCAGTCACCCTTCCATTATAAACAGAATCTGTGGTTAAAGCAGCATTAAGGGTGGTAACATCTATAGCTTCATCGGCAGTGATAGCTTTGCCATAAGTTACGCCGGGTGCCGCCGGGGTAATTTTTGTTTGGGCAAAACTTATAACAGAGATGAATAATGCGGCTGTTAAAAGGGTGAGTGCTTTCATGGTTTTAATGTAATAAATTAAGTGATAGTTACAAAAATAACAAACAAAACGGCCTTTTGCCTGCATCCGGCGGGATTTATATGCCCGTTTTTAGCCGGGATAAATTATATTTGGGCATGAAGGCAATGAAGATCATCAAAGACTCAACAACTATCGGGATAGGAATTTTATCGGCCGGGTTTGGCCTCAAAGGCTTTTTATTATCCAGCCATTTTATTGATGGCGGGGTAACAGGTGTATCTATGCTTATCGCCGATTTGTCGCCGATCCCTATTTCGGCACTTATTTTTGTTATCAATGTTCCTTTTTTATGGCTGGGTTATAAAAAACTGGGGTTCCAGTTTGCCTTAAAAAGCACATTGGCTATTGGCTTATTGGCTATTTGCCTCGCGGTCATCAAATTTCCGGATGTTACGCACGATAAGTTACTTACCGCCATATTTGGCGGGGTATTTATAGGCACCGGCAGCGGCCTGGCCATACGCAGCGGAGCTGTACTTGATGGTACCGAAGTGGCGGCTGTGCTGGTGAGTAAAAAAACACAGTTACTTAAGGTGAGTGATTTTATTTTGCTGCTCAATGTATTAATTTTTGGCCTGGCGGCATCTTTCCTGGGTGTTGAACGTGCCATGTACTCCATACTAACCTATATGGCTGCCGCCAAAATGATAGATTTTATATTGAATGGTATTGAGCAATACTCGGGCATTACGGTTATATCTACCCATAGCGAGGCTATCCGCCGGGCTATTACCATTACTCTTGGCCGTGGTGTAACTATTTACCAGGGCAAAAGCGGTTACGGTAAAGATGGCCATGTGAATGATCCGCGCGATATTGTTTTCACCGTAGCTACCCGTTTAGAGATCCCTTCATTAAAACAAACCATCCTGCGCATTGATCCTAAAGCATTCATTGTTCAGCAAAGTGTGGAAGATACCACCGGCGGATTACTAAAACGCAAAGGGCTTCATTAATATTGATCCATATGAGCAAACTAACCCCTTTTCATGTTGCAGTACCGGTTTATGACCTGGAAGAAGCACGCAAATTCTATTGTGAAGTGTTGGGCTGCAGCGAAGGACGAAGCGATACCAACTGGACCGACTTTAACTTATACGGCCACCAGTTTGTGATCCACCTGAAACCTAAACCGGCAACAGCGGCTAAACACCATTTTAACCCTGTAGACGGGCATGATGTACCTGTGCCGCACTTTGGCGTTGTACTGGAATGGGACGACTGGACCAGCCTGGAAACCAGGCTAAAAAAGCATAACGTTAAATTTGTAATTGAGCCCTACATCCGCTTTAAAGGCCTGCCCGGCGAACAAGCTACCATGTTTCTTCTTGATCCTTCGGGAAACGCGCTGGAGTTTAAGGCTTTTAAAGATATGGGGCAATTGTTTGCGGTATAATTATCCGGGAAAGCCGTAATTCTTTTTCACAGCTTTAATCCATTCCCTGGCTATCAATTCGTGCCCGGCAGGCATTGGATGTACACCGTCCCAGGTCCAGGACACGGCGGGTGCTTTTTTGAGCGCCGCATTAAAGATGGCCTGCAAAGGAACAAAAACGGCATTGTATTTTTGCGCCAGTTGTTTAGCCACCAACTGTCGCGGAGTTATTTCATCCTGCCAGCGTTTTAAATTGCTATTCACCTGGCCAACAGGCAAAATAAACGGCTCGCAAATCACAAGTTTAATATCGGGTAGCGCTGCTTTAGTTTGATTAAGCAGGGCATCGTAGTCGTCCCTAAACTGATCAACGGTAGTTGCATTGTTGTTGTGGATTACGTGGTGCACATCGTTTACACCGATCAGTATGCTCAGAAAGTCAGGCTTTAAATCTAACGTGTCTTTTTGCCAGCGGGCTTGCAAATCCCGTACAGTATGGCCGCTGATGCCGCGATTTAAGAACATCATTTGCTGATCGGGATGATCAAACCAAAGCCTGGCTGATATGAGGTATGGAAAACTTTGGCCCATAATATGGTTCCAATCCTTGTCATATGACCGCCCGCCATCGGTTATCGAATCGCCCTGGAAAAGGATGGTTTTGATACTGCTGCCATCTTTAAACACGTTTGATAAAGGCGCCGCAAAAACATGAGGCACGGCAATGGTGCTTAATGCGGTTAAGGCAGCCTTTTTTATAAAGTCGCGTCGTTGGTTCGTTTTATTTTGGGTCATTCCGCAGTATGTTTCAGTGGTAAGTAAGTTGCCGTTTCTGGTTTCGATAAAGCTGATTAAATTTTTGAGCCTGTTATTTTATACAACATCCCTTTTTTAGTATTAAAACTGGTTAAATAGCCGTTAGCTGTTTTAACCGACCGGGCTTGTAGCCCGATAATTTTTACCGGTACGTGCGTGCGCAGTTTACATGTGCCACCGGTTACCGATAAAACCGACGCGGTAACTATCTGCTTGTTTTTCCAGTTCATGGCTATCTCGAAATTGCCACGTGCTTTTAAGCCCGAGATATTTCCTTCGGCCCAGGCATCGGGGATGGCGGGTAGCAGGCTAATCTCGCCCGATTGGCTTTGAACCAGCATTTCGCACATGCCAGATAATGCCCCAAAGTTGCCATCTATCTGGAACGGCGGGTGGGCATCAAAAAGGTTAGCATATGAACCGCCGCCATTGGCATAATTGGTTTTTGACGACCCGGTGAGTTTTAACAGGTAATGTATCATTTTATAGGCATGGTTGCCATCCAGCAATCGTGCCCAAAAGTTAATTTTCCAGGCCAGGCTCCACCCCGTGCCGGCATCTCCCCTAAGCTCCAAAGTTTTTTTTGCCGCTGCCGCCAGTTCCGGGGTCTCGATAGGAGAGATCTCGTGGCCGGGAAATACGGTGAATAAATGTGATACGTGCCTATGGTGCGGATCTGTATCTTCCCAATCCTTATACCATTCCTGCAGGTTTCCTTTTTTACCAATGTGTAAGGGGTACAATTGCTGGCGATAGGCAACCACCGAATCGCGAAAAGCCTTATCGGTGCCTAACTCACCTGCGGCATCTATAACGTTGGTAAACAAATCCCAGATGATAGCTATATCCATGGTAGTGGCTACAGATACGGTGCCTTGTTTGCCTTTATCGTCAATAAAACTATTTTCTGGCGATAGCGAAGGAGCTGTTACCAGGTACCCTTTGTAAGGAACTAAAAAATCCATGCAAAAATGAGTGGCGCCCTTCATGAGCGGATAAGCAGTATTCCTGAGATAGGCCTTATCTTTTGTAAACTGGTAATGCCACCATAAATGCTGCGATAGCCATGGCGATCCCATTGTCCAGTTGGCCCACATCGGGTCGCCGTGCCCTAAATCGCCAACCGGGTTTGATAAGGCCCAGATATCGCTGTTATGGTGCACCGCCCAGCCCCGGGTATGGTAAAATTCTTTGGCTGTAACCTGACCCGTAACTGCGGCGTTTTTTATAAAGTTTATAAAAGGTAATTGCATTTCCGACAGATTGGCCGCCTCGGCGGGCCAATAATTCATTTGCACATTGATATTAGTGGTGTAATTTGAGCTCCATGGCGGTCGGATCTCCTTATTCCAGATGCCCTGCAAATTGGCCGCCGGTCCGCCCGGGCGGGAGCATGAAATCAGCAAATACCTGCCGAACTGAAAGTACAATGTTTCAAATAAAGGGTCTTTAACCCCTTCCGAATAGTTAAACAGGCGCTCATCTGTTGGTACTAATGCGCTTTTGTCACCGGCAGGGGCTGCAAGGTTAAATGATACCCGGTTAAAATATTTATGGTAATCGGCATAATGATGTTGCAATAACTCCGGCCAGTTATATTTTATGGCTTTATCTAAATAATCCGCTGCTAATTTGTGCTCGTCTTTACCTTCGCTATCCGGGCATTTATCAAAGCCGTTAAAGCTGGTTGCCGCCGATAAAAAAATAGTTACATCAGTAGCGTTCTTCACCGTAATGCCGTTAATATCGGCGCTTACTTTTCCGTCTTTATTAACCGCTTTCACCTGTAATTCATAGCGCATTCCACGGCAACCGGGTTTGTCATTGAGGGCAAGCGTATCTTTCAAGTTGACATAACTGGGCTGCAGGTGTGATGGGGCTTGCCCTTTCATTAAAATTTGGTTGTTGGATACAACAACGTTCTGATATTTTAACTCATTACCGGTACCTAAGGTGAAATTTAGCCGGCCTGTTTTACTTGCCGTAAAACGGATAATGATTACCTGGTCGGGTGCCGAGCTAATGATCTGCCTGGTATATTCTACACCATCGATTGTGTAACGGGTTGTGGCAATGGCGTTCCTGATATCCAAATCGCGATAGTAGGTTGTCGGGATAGTATCTTTCAGCTGCTGGGTGATAGTAAGATTGCCCAACGGCAGATAGGATTCTGAGAAATAGCCCTGCATTTTTTTCGCATACTCATTGGCCTGGGCATAATCTTCGTTTTTTAGCAGTGCTTCCCTTGCCAGCAGCAAATTGTCATAAGCTTTAGGGTTTACGTTGGTACGCACAGGGCCGCCGGTCCATAGGGTGGCCTCGTTTAGTTGGATCAGTTCGCGGCCTACGCGGCCAAATACCATAGCACCCAGTCGTCCGTTGCCTAATGGCAGGGCCTCTGTCCAAACTTTTGCGGGTTGCTTATACCAAAGTTTTAAGTTTTGCTGGCAAAAGGCCGTCAGGGGTGCCAGCGCAATCAATAAGGTTGCTAATTTTTTATCCATAAAGCCGATGTATAGGTTTATAGCAGCTAAATTATAAAACTTAATTGGCTTTAAATATGCAATGTTATAAGCGTTATTAACTAAAGGCTTACCCTGTTAATCCACAACTTTTACCGGGTGCTTATGCTCATCAATAGCTACAAAGGTAAATGTGCCTGTGATGGCCTTCTCGCGTACAAAGGAGTACATCTCTTCAATAAAGATCTCTACCAGTACTTTCATACTGGTATTACCAATGTGCGATACAGTGCCTACCAGTTCGATGATGGTTCCTGAGGGGATGGGTTTGTTAAAATCTATCCTGTCGGATGATACGGTTACCATTCTTTTACGGGTAAAACGGGTAGCGGTTATAAAAGCCACTTCATCCATCATAGCCATTGCCGAGCCGCCAAAAAGCGTATCGTAATGGTTGGTATTATTAGGGAATACGGTTTTAAAGATCCGCGTTTCTGATGCTTTGATTCTTTCTTCTGTAGTCATGATAATGGTGTTGAAGGCTTAAGCCTAACAAAAACCGTCATTGCGAGGTACGAAGCAATCCCAAATTGGCAGAGCCGCTCTGTAAGCAGGGGATTGCTTCGTAATCTCGCAATGACGGTAATTTAATATTTTCTGGTTGCTTACGCTGTTCTTAACTTACCCCATTTTAACAGGGTAGCGCCCCATGAAAAGCCTGCCCCAAAGGCGGTAAATATCATGTTATCGTTGTATTTAAAGTCGTCTTTAAAATCCCAAAGGCAAAGCGGTATGGTGGCAGCAGTGGTGTTTCCGTATCTATCGATATTTACTTTAACGCGATCTTCTGATAGGCCCAGGTTTTCGCCTACGGCATGGATGATCCTGTAGTTGGCCTGGTGCGGTATCAGCCAGTCAACATCATTTATTGTCATGTCGTTGCGTTTCAATACCTCGGTACAGGTTTCTGTCATTCCTTTTATAGCAGCTTTAAATACTACCCTACCCTCCTGGCGAATGAAATGCTGATTTTGTGCAACAGACTCGGCTGTAGCCGGAATTTTTGAGCCGCCACCCGGAACCAGCAGGTATTCCCTGCCATGTCCATCGGTTTTAAAAACACTATCTACCAAACCAACATCTTCGGTAGTTGGTTCAAGCAAAACGGCCCCGGCCCCATCACCAAACAGAATACAGGTATTGCGGTCCTTATAGTTGATGATAGCACTGTTTTGATCGGCACCCACCACAATCACTTTGTTGTACCGGTTGCTTTCAACCAAACTGGCGCCCATGGTATAGGCATATAAAAAGCCGCTGCAGGCAGCGTTAACATCAGTAGCCCAGGCATTGGTTAAACCCAGCTTATCGCAAACAATGCTGGCAGTTGATAAAAGTATATGATCGGGGGTTGAAGTAGCAATTATTAAGCAGTCAATTTCTCCTGGTTCCAGACCTGCATTTTCTAATAAGTTTTTTACGGCATAGGTAGCCATATCTGAGGTAGCAAGCAACGGATCGTTTAAAATCCTCCTTTCCTTTATTCCTGTTCTTGATACTATCCACTCACTGTTAGTATCAACCATATTTTCTAAATCACTATTACTCAATATATTATCAGGAACAAAACCACCAACACCTGTTATAACCGCGTTACTTTTTAATCTCATAAATGCAAAAAATCTGAAAAAACAGGCAATTATACACAAATTGCCTGTTTTAACGGGTCAGGATACTATTGTTTCTACAACTAACTGACGAAGTTGTTTCGCTGCCTGTACCATATTTATGAGTGCGGTCTGTGTTTCGGGCCATTTCCGGGTCTTCAATCCGCAGTCGGGGTTAACCCATAAATTACCGGCCGGCAGTAATTCTGATGCTTTCTCCAGCAGGCTTACCATCTCGCCAACCGTGGGTACCCGCGGCGAATGGATATCATACACTCCCGGACCAATCTCGTTTGGATATTTAAAATCGGAAAAGGCCGCTAACAGCTCCATTTGCGAGCGCGAGGTTTCTATCGTGATCACATCCGCATCCATATCGGCAATGTTGCCAATAATATCGTTAAACTCGCTATAGCACATATGCGTATGGATCTGGGTTTCGTCCTTTACCCCGCTGGCCGAGATGCGGAATGCGCGTACTGCCCAGTTGAGGTAATTTTGCCAGTCCTTTTTACGCAAAGGCAAGCCTTCCCTTATGGCAGGCTCATCTATCTGAATCACTTTGATGCCGGCCGCTTCCAGCGCCACAACTTCATCCCTGATGGCCAATGCTATCTGGTTAGTGGTTTCGGACCGTGGCTGATCATCGCGTACAAACGACCATTGTAATATAGTTACAGGGCCTGTAAGCATGCCCTTCATTAGTTTTTGGGTGTTTTGCTGCGCAAAACTGCTCCACCTAACGGTCATATCCGCCGGGCGGCTCACATCGCCATAAATAACCGGTGGCTTTACACAGCGGCTGCCGTAGCTTTGTACCCATCCGTTTTTGGTGAACAGGAAACCATCCAAACGTTCGCCAAAATATTCCACCATATCGTTGCGCTCAAACTCGCCGTGTACCAATACATCAAGGCCTATCTCTTCCTGCCACCGGATCGCTTCAATGGTTGCTTTCTCTATTTCGGCATCATATTGCGCGATGGTTAATTCACCTTTTTTTAACCTTGCCCTCAATGAGCGGATATCATCAGTTTGCGGGAACGATCCTATGGTAGTTGTAGGGTACAGTGGTAATTTAAAGCGTTGCTGCTGTATTTTCTGGCGGGTGATGAATCCGCTTCCACGCCGTGCATTAGCATCGGTAATGCCAGCAACACGTTGTTTTATTTCCTGCTTATGAATAAGTTTGGAAATATTGCGGCTGGAGGTAGCACGCAAGTTATTGTGCAGCAATTCGTTATCGCCGTCAATAATAAGGGCCAGCTCATTAACTTCATTCAGTTTCTGTTTGGCAAAGGCCATCCAGTTTTTTATTTCGGGAATGATGGCGGTTTCCAGGTCAAGATCAAATGGTGTATGCAGTAACGAAGAGCTTGGCGCTATCATCACCCTATCTTTCCCCAATACGGCAATTGCTTTTTTAATATGCGTTAGTGAGCGCACATAGTCGTTTTTCCAGATGTTGCGGCCATCTACAACACCCAACGAAAGGCTAAGCTTATCGGGTATCAGCGAAAGCACTTTGTACAGCTGATCCGGCGCACGCACCAAATCAACATGAATGGCGCTTACCGGCAAAGTTACAGCCAGTTCGGTATTCTCGTGCAGGCTTTCAAAATAGGTAGTAAGCAGCACTTTAATATCCGGGCAGTTTTTGCTGATCTCCATATAAGCATAGGCATAAGCTTCTTTTTCTTTTGGGCTGAGATCAAGCGCCAGGAAAGGCTCATCTATCTGTACCCATTCGGCGCCATAGCTTTTCAGCCTTTTTAATACCTCGATGTAAACAGGCACCAGTTTTTTAACCAGGTCGATCTTATCAAAACCGGGTTGTTTTTCTTTACCTAATAAAAGATAGGATACCGGGCCGATCAATACCGGTTTTGGTATGTTGCGGGTATGTTGTTTGGCAAGTATAAACTCATCAAACACCTTTTCGCTAAAGAGCCTGAATTGCTGGTTCTGTACAAACTCCGGTACAATGTAATGGTAATTGGTATCAAACCATTTGGTCATTTCCATGGCGGTAACATCAAGGCCATCTTTTTGATAACCGCGGGCCATGGCAAAATACAGGTCGATCTCGGTATTGGCTTTGTTTTGGGTTAAAACCGGGGTATAACGCTCGGGGATATTGCCCAGCATCAGCGAGGTATCCAGCACCTGGTCATAAAAGCTGAAATCGTTGCAGGGGATAAGGTCGATACCGGTATCAACCTGGGTTTGCCAGTTTTGCAAACGGAGCGTGCGGGCAACGGCAAAAAGATCATCACGGCTGATTTTACCTGCCCAGTACTGTTCACTGGCCTTTTTGAGTTCACGGTGGGCACCTACACGAGGATACCCTAAATTGTTTTTGAGCATACGCATAAAACTTTTTTGGTTAAACATTAATTTGAATTAATGCTCCTTACGGTTTTCGGTATGCTTTCGGAGGAAATGGTAATAAAAGGCAAAAGCGTAACGTACAGGCATACGAGGGCCATGTAGGTCATTCTTTTTTCTTTGACTACTGCTTCATTACGCGAAAGCATTGTCTTTATACATTGGGGCAAGTATCCTGGCTTGTAACATTGTTGCCGTCCTTCTCAACCGTCAACCGACGATCAATGGACATTGTTAAAGGCAACAACCTTTTATGTTACTTACAGTTGCGCGACAGCCCGTGATTTACACACGGTTCCTTATTAATCCCTGTGCTTTAAACACCGGGAACCACTCTGCAGAAAAAAAGTAAAGAACTTTATTGGGCGTAAAGATGGGAATAAATGTGCAGATTTCAGATTACAAATGCGCAGATGATGTTTTTGATTTGAAAATTTGGGGATTTGAAAATTTGAAAATGGTTTATGATTTCTTATTTCAATCACAGGACGATTAACCAGCCACGATATTTACGTTTATCCAGAAAGAATAACTCATTCATCGACACAATCACACCACTAACCGACACTTCATAAGTTTCCTTAACCGCTACAATTACTTTTGATCAACAATCAACAGAACTTATATCATACCCCTAAATAAATAAAATCATGGAACGCAAAAACTTTTTAAAAAGCCTGATGATAGGCGCGGTATCAACATCAGTATTGGTTGAGGCCTGCAAAAAGGAATCTACAACTACTACAACCAGCAGCACATCCGGCACAAGTTCATCATCAAGCAGTTCATCCGGGTCAAGCTCCAGCTCAGGCACTTGCAGCGTTATTGAAAGTGAAACCGAAGGTCCGTTTCCTACCAAAAGCCCGGCATCATATGTTCGCAGCGATATTACCAGCGACCGTACCGGTTATAAGATGACTGTTAAAATTACCATCAACAATAGTAATAACAGCTGTAATGCGCTTTCTGGTGCTTTGGTTGATATATGGCACTGCGATAAAGAGGGCAATTACTCTGAATACGGTGGCAGCGGAATGCAAACCACAGACTACACTGCAGTTCACTTTTTACGCGGCAGACAAACTACCGATTCAAACGGGCTGGTAACATTTACTTCAATTTTCCCGGGATGGTATTCGGGCAGGGCCACGCATATCCATGTGCATGTTTACAACTCGGCAGGCACGTCATTAAAAGTAACCCAGATAGCTTTCCCCGAAGGTACCGGTACCGCGCTGGCAGCTGTTGCAGGTTATAGTAAAGGAATGAGCGGCTACACCTATAATGCAAGCGACAATGTGTTTAGTGATGGTTATACGCTTGAGACGGCTGCCGTAACCGGTAACACCACCGATGGCTTTGTGCTTTCAATTAGCATGAGCGTACCTGCATAATACAATTGTTCTTTTTCACCCCTATTAGTTCTATCGTATAACCAAAGGCGCTATTTTATTTAGCGTCTTTATTTTTTACAAATATGAGTAGCCGTATCATCACCCTGTGTTACCGAAAGATTATTGATGCAAACTCTGCTAAACAGTGGGATAAGCTGGTATTTGAAGCATCCTACCTGGAATTTAAAATGCAGGCCCAGAATTACAGCATAGGAACATCATTTACCACCTACGCCGAGCTGCTAAGGCATGTTCCAAACGCCCAGCAGCTTGCCGGCATGGTTACACCAGCTGTAACCGGGTATGTACAACAATTAGCAGGCATAGTGCCCGAGATACTGAACAATGTGGGCAAACGTTTTTTGAAATTTAATAAATTTCAGCTCGAGATCATCAACTCCGATATCAACGATAAAGCAAAACATCAGCTGGCTATAAATTTTTATACCGAACCACTCCTCTGGCACGACACTGTGGAGAGCTTTTTGCTTGTATCTGACTATAAACCAGAACAAGCAGAAAATGAAGAAACCCTTACCAACCTGTTCCAGGTGCAACCATATGTAAATATATACTCACTCAAAAATCAATACTAAAATGGAAAAGATCTCACCCGGTCAAATTTACCTTGCCGACCAGCGGGGTGTAACCGAAACCAACGTTTTTAGAAGATGCTGTAGTTTTAATTACGGCGATCATTTTAATGAACACCGCGAAGCTTTTGGCAGCCTAAAAGTATTTAACGATGAGATCCTGGCAGCTAATAAGTCGGTTACCCTGACTGTTGCCCATACTTGTTATTTTGTAATTGTACCCATAACGGGCGAATTACTTGTTAAAGATACGGAAGGTAAAAGCAGTATAATAGATGTGGGTGAGGTACATATAAACTATACAAACGCAGGCGGTATTTTAGAATTGATTAACATTTACCAGGAAAATTGGGTGAACTTTTTGTACCTGCAAATAAACGCCGACGGTGATGAATTCCCTATTTTAAATGAGACGTTTGGTTTTGATTTTGCTGACAGGCAAAATGAACTGATAGCGATAATTCCGGCTGATCGTAAATTGCCGTTTAAGTTAAGTATTGGTCAGTTTACAGGGCGAAAGGATGCGCTTTATCATTTAAAAAATATCAATTCTTTGCTTTTCGCCTTTAATATAACTGGGGCGTTTGAGCTGCAGGGCCGCTTAATGCATGAGCGTGACGGACTGGCTTTATGGAACCTGGAGGAAGCCGATATGGAAGCCCTAAGCAATAATGCGGTGATATTGATATTAGAGATGACCGACTAAATTTTAAACTATATATACAATAAAAAAAGGCTCGCGGGTTGTCCATCCCGGGAGCCTGTTTTTTATTCTTTAACGGCTGGTTCGTTGTTAACCTTACCGTCGTTAAATGCTTTTATCCCCTGGCCCATACCGCGCATTAACTCTGGGATTTTTTTGCCGCCAAACAATAACAGTACTGCAATAATGATGAGTATTAACTCAGGTGCTCCTAATCCGCCCATAAATTTTTATTTTAAATGAATGTTATAAATAATAAATCCTTTATATCATCAAAAATATAAAAGCAGAACCTGCAATTTGATATAGTATCGGTGAACCGGTAATTTGTGTCGATTAGTCCCCCTTACTGTCTCCGGTTGTTAAACCCAGGAATCGTGTAGAAAGAATAATTATTCGTTTAGATCATAGAAATCGAAGTTTTAAAACCTTCGCAATTTTCTGTGCAACTATTCAATTCGTGTAATTCCGGCCTCAATTCGTGAATTAGCATCCGTTCAATTTGTGTAATTCGCACCCCCTTCAATTCACATTCAAGCTAATTAGATGCGAGTGCGTTTACCGGAGGTTGCTGAAGTGTTTGTTCTGTAGCTTTTTTGAGTTTTATTTTCCTGATGTAGCGGATTTGCAATAAGCCCATTATTACCGCTACAAGCCCCTGTCCTAAAACGGTATCGGGTACGCCTATTTTTTGAGATATGCCCCCTACCAGCAAACCACCAAGCGGCTGCATCCCAAAAAAAGCCATCGCATAAAAACTAATCACCCGGCCGCGCATAGCCGGGTTAACAGTGGTTTGAATTAATGTGTTACTCATGGTAATCTGGGCCATCATACCAAAGCCGATAACTGCGGCAAACAGCAACGCTAAAGGATAGTTATGTATATGCGAAAAAGCCGCCAGCCCTGCACCAAAAACCAGCGTGCTAAAAGCCAGTACTTTTTTAAGGTTAAGCCCCGGTTTTAGCGATGCCAGGAAGATAGCCCCTGAAAGTGCGCCCAGGCCAATTATGCTATCTATTACCCCGAATGTGGAAGCCGTACCTTTAAAAATATCCTTGGCATAAACCGGGATAAGCGTACTAAAAGGCAGCACCATAAGGCTGGTCATGGCCAGTATCAGCAGCACAAACCTGATGGATGGCGTATTTTTGATATAAGTAAACCCTTCTTTTAATTCGAAGAAGATATTCTGCCTATGCGATTTTGGTTCGGATTTTGGCAGCTTCATCAACATTAAAGAACCAATTACGGCTATAAAGCTGGCCGCATTGGCCCCAAAACATATAGTTTCGCCAAATTTTTCCAAAATCAAACCCGCCAGTCCCGGACCAATTAATCTGGATAGATTCATTATGGACGAGTTAAGCGCAAGTGCATTCGGCAGGTCGGCTTTGTTGTCTACCATCTCGTAAACAAGCGCTTGCCGGGCAGGTACATCAAAAGCATTGATAATGCCCAGCACGGCACTCAGGGCAATGATCTCCCATACAAAATAATGCCCGAAGAACACCAGCGCGGTCAGTAACAAAGCCTGGATCATGGATGCGGCCTGGGTAACAAATAATAATTTATAACGATTATACCTGTCAGATACCACGCCACCCAAAAACGAGAATAAAAACGACGGAAACAAACTGGCAAAAAGAGTAACTCCCAATAAAAATTTAGAGTGTGTTTGCGAATAAATCAACCAGCTTACGGCTGTTTTCTGCATCCAGGTACCTATTAATGATATGGATTGCCCGGTAAAATAAAGTCGGTAATTGCGGCTCTTAAATGCGTTAAACGTATTAATATTCATTACTTACCCTGTCCCCTCTCCCAAAGGAGTTATTCAAAATCAACAATTTTAGTTAAAGGCCCTATCGCCTTTTTAAGTAGTTCCTGTTCCTCCGCGGTACATGTAGCCTCAATAGCATCGTAAAGCCAGACATTACGCTCGGCCCGAACTTGCTCCAGCACAGACCGGCCAAGATCAGACAGACTGATTATAGCCTTGCGTTTATCTGTTTCGGAAATGCGCCTGTTGATCAACCCACGCTGTTGCAGGTTACCAAGTATTTGGGACATGCTTTGCGTGGTTATTTTTTCCATCGCGGCCAGTTCATTCGGCAGTAATTCGTTATGCTGATAGATCAGCGCCATGGTCGATCTTTCGGTTAATGATAACTTATCGGCAGTTATAGAATGTTTACGCAATACCTTAATCAACCGGCCTACAACCGTACGGAGATCTGCAGCCAGCTGGATATCTTTTTGCTCAGTCATTTTATTATTAAGTAAACTTGTAAGTTTACCTTACAAAGGTAAACTATTTTATCTTTTATATGTCATAATGAAAATAAGATCATGATTGAAGCACCTGCATTGGCACTGCTACAGGGCAAAACAATGATCTGTATCATTTATTACCCCTTAATCATTTTGTAATTTTGTTTTGGATCCGGCAAAAATCCTACTTTACTTTAAATATACGGGCATGAACCCAAAACACGATATAACATCATTAGAGGACATTAAATTGTTGGTTGATACCTTTTACAACAAAGTTGCCGAAGACGCATTGTTAGCCCCTGTTTTTAATGAACGGCTGGGCGACAGGTGGTTGCCGCATCTTGAAAAAATGTACACCTTTTGGCAAACCTTATTGTTGCAGGAGCAAACCTACAGCGGCGCACCTTTTCCGCCGCATGCAAAACTACCGGTTGATGAAACCCACTTTGATGAATGGCTGCAGCTGTTTACCCTAACTGTAGACAATCTTTTCAGCGGTGAAAAAGCAGATGAAGCTAAATGGAGGGCGGGCAAAATGGCCGAAATGTTTCAGTTTAAAATAGCTTACCTTAAAAATAACCCACTGAATATATTGTAGGTGCAAATTAGTACGGAGAATATGCAGGCCATTTTCGTAAATTCGCCCTGTGCCTCCTCCTGTAAAAAAAACTCCTGCTAAAAGCCAGTCAACGGTAAAAAGGAAACCTGTTGCCAAAAAGAAAACAACAACAGGTTTAGCAGCCGGATGGAAGGTGGCTTTTGCTGGTTTACTGCTTATCCTGCTTTCGCCTTTTTATTATGGTTATATTTTAAAAAGCGTGACTGCTACCTGGCGATGGATCCTTGATGCGGGGCAAAATACCAGTTACCGTACCTATAAAAGTTTCAATGTGCGTATCCCCAACAATTATACCGTTCATGGCATTGATGTATCATCGTACCAGGGTAAAATAAACTGGGCAAAAGTAAAGGCCATGAACGAGGATGGCGTACATATCAAATTCGCTTTTATTAAAGCTACCGAAGGTGTTTTAATGACCGATCCTTATTTTCAACGCAACTGGCGCGAAGCGCCAAAAGCCGGTATCATTTGTGGGGCATACCATTATTTTTTACCGCAGAAAAGCGGCCTATGGCAGGCGAGATTTTTTTTACAAACCGTAAAAATTGAAAAGGGCGACCTGCCCCTGGTAGTTGACGTAGAAAGACTATACCGCACCACACCCGAAAAAATGCGTGCCCAGCTCACTTTATTTATTAACCAGGTAGAAACAAAAACCGGTGTAAAACCCATCATTTACACCAACATCAGCTTTTACCAGGACTACCTGCGGGGCTATTTTGACGATTATACGTTATGGATTGCTCACTATTACCAACCCGAATTAAAGATAAGCAGTAAAACCAACTGGCAGTTTTGGCAACACTCGGA
This sequence comes from Mucilaginibacter sp. P5_A6, assembly GCF_056400585.1. Classification (NCBI taxonomy): domain Bacteria; kingdom Pseudomonadati; phylum Bacteroidota; class Sphingobacteriia; order Sphingobacteriales; family Sphingobacteriaceae; genus Mucilaginibacter; species Mucilaginibacter sp. P5_A6. The sequence goes on from NZ_JBFUKZ010000009.1 coordinate 153,273, forward strand.
TAAGGCCCGTATTAACGGCATTAACCAAAAAGTAGATATGAGCATTTTTAAGGGCGATAGTACGGATTTAGAAAAAATGCTGGTGAAATAGCAAATTCTCATAACCTGGGCTTAGAAATATAACAACTTATGGCCGAATATAAAATATCATAAGCGGCCACAAGTGTATTAAAAAACATAGTTATGGCCGCCTATCGCCTGTTTTTTTGTTTTCAACTGTGCTCAAAGGAGTCGTCTCTTTAAGAATTTAAGGATAGCAAAAATTAGCAAAGCATGATTCTGTTAACTCTGAGAATCCGGTTCAGCTAAAATCAATCTGCACATTTGAAATCTGCATATCTCTTCTAAACAGTTGGATTAGCAGCGTAAGCAGCCCAAAGTTCATCTACTGTTTTACCGGTTTCATTTTTCCAGCTATCATTTGTAAAAGTGTGGGCACGTAACCGTTCATCAAATTTCTTTACCAGGTTTGGTTTTACATTTTTTTCCACCCAAACTAAAAAGCGCGCCGTAACACGATAGGCATTATCATAGTTTTGGGTTGACTTATAAGCAGGTAGCGCCCATTTCGCGCCCTCATTATCCACACCAAATTTAAAGCGGGCAAAATCGGCAATGCCTTCGGTTAGCCAGCCAGGATCATTACTATCGCCATAGTCCTGCACAATATGCATTACCTCGTGGGTAACTACATCAATATCTTTAGGATGCTTTGTCATGTATTTTGAGCTGAACACCACCCTGGCATCGGCGGTTGCCGCAACCCCATCATAGGTGGTATCAATAACAAAGGTTACATTCCTGGTAACCTTTTTGTTGTACTCTTTTTCGAGCTTTGGGTATACTTCAAAAAATGTTTCTACCAGTTTATTTATAACAGTTTTATCAAATGTTGCATCCTGGTTTATAAGCGTTAGTTTATATCCCTTTTTATTAATTACCTCGGTTGACTGGGCATGGCCGACGGCACAAAATGCAAAAAGCCCAATCAGGCTCAGAAAAAATGTTCTCTTCATTGTTTTATGTATATAGTTAGTTGTTTAGCGCTAAAAATCTTGTTTTACAGTCACGGTAGACCCCCGCTCCACCAGCGTTGCGGGTATTTGAAGCTTGGTTTTGGAAATATCGCACTTTTCGGGGCTCATTTGCGACAATAACATATCAATTGCCGATTTGGCAATTTCATAAGTAGGCTGCCTTACGGTGGTAATGCCCGGAGGATATAAATTAAAGATCTCGTTATCATCAAAACTAACTATCGCCAGCTCGCCGGGAACATTTAGCTTAAGTTCACTGATACTCTGCAGGCCCATTATACCCAGGTAGTTGGTGGTAAAAAAAACAGCATTCATTTGCTGCTGCTTTATAAACGTTTTAATAGCATGTACAGATTCTTCCGTATCGGCATCAAAAGGCAATTTAAAAATGTTTTTTTTGTTTTCCTTAATCCCATTTTTCTTTAAAGCATCCTTATATCCCAGCATCCTATCCTGTAACTGGATGAGGTCAAGATCGGCCGTTACAAAACCAATATTACGATACCCTGAATTGATGAGGAACTGAATAGCATTGTAAGAACTGTTGTAATTATCAACCAGCACATGCGGAATATCTAGACCAGGGAAATAACCATCTATTAACACCACTGGTTTTTCGTTAGCCACAAGGTTTTGTATCTCTTTCTCCAACCCTTTCATGGGTGTTATAATATACCCATCAACCAATTGCTGCGAAAGCATTTTGATCACATCCTTTCCTTTTTGAATATTATTATTGGTGCTACAGTAAATAACACCATAGCCCGCTTTTTCGGCCTCCTCCTCAATTACTTTAGCCATAGCTCCAAAAAATGGCCCGCCAATGGTTTCCACAATTAACCCGATAACCTTTGATACACCTGTGCGCAAGCCAACAGCCATCCTGTTGGGCTCATAACCATTTTTATGAGCCACATCCAATATTTTTTCACTGATCTCTTTACTTATACGCCCCTTTCCGTTTAAAACAAACGACACCGTGGTTATTGAAGTATTGGTAAGTTTTGCAATATCCTTTATTGATATCTTCTTATTGATCATGCTGCTTTAAATTTCCGATAACCCGCTACACATTAACGCGGGTACTGCTGTTCATCTCCAAAATTATAAATTAATAGTACAGTAAGATCATTATCCTCTCCGCTTAAACCCGGTTAACAATATTTAACATTTTTTAAAAAGTTAATCAGCACCTTTTGGATGATTTAAAACAAGCTTTGGCAAATGTTCAATAGTAAAAAAACCGGTCTGTTGCCAGGCCGGTTTTCATATGGGTATCACCTATTCTTTTTATAAGATGCAGGCTAAATGCAAGAAGACAATCAAATTATTTTGTTGCCATTACATTGGTATTTTTAAACAAAGGGTTTACTTTAAAATAAGTTCCGCCGGTAAAACTGATCATGTAAGCAGATTTAAAGTGAGTACTTTTCTGGTAATAATCGGTACTTATAATTTGCGCTCCGGATTTTTGGGCAGCTTCAAATGATCGTTTATCATCATTACGCGCCTCTTCGGTATCAGAGTCGGCCCGGGTACGGATAATGTAACCCTTTTTTACCAACCTTTTTATTGCTGCCAGGTCCTTTTTAGCATTATTCATAATATGGATAGCTGCCTCAGGAGTTCCGGGCAGTGCATCGGCAAATAATACACGGCCTTTAAGGGATGGATGGCCGGCAATGTAGGCTGCTCTTTTAGCTCCTTTTTCGTCGAGTATAAAAATAAATTTACCTTTTGCAGCTTTCAGAGTTGGCCAATTGTTGTGCAATACGGCCGTTTCAAGGGTTTTATACTTTCCGCGAACATCATCGGGTGTTATTACATATTGTTTGCCCAGGTTATCTAATATAGCTTTATCAAGTTGGGCAAATGTTTTTGATGTAAATTTTTCGGGAATTGTAAAACCAGGTTTCTTCATTGGCTCATCCTTGGCGTTCATGGTAATGAAAATAGGATTATGATCGGGATGAGCGTCGCTCCAGGCTTTTAGTTCCTGCAGGCAAAGTTTAAAAGTTAAACAATTACTGCGATAATCAATATCCTGTATATGAAAAACCTTAAAGCCCGGCTCTTTCATTACACCTTGTGTATCATAAGGAGGTTGTCCGGGTACCCAGTCAAGCCCTTTTGGGTGTGCATATTTGCCGCCTTTGGCATCGGCATAAACATCTATCTCCAGTGCGTTTAAGCCCAGGCTAAGCTGATCTGAAAGGCCAATGTGGTTATAATCAATTTTACTCATCCCGATAGAATCGCTTTTTTGCAAAAACCGGAATAGTTTAGGATCAATAGATTGTTTGTAACTGTTATGCGATCCTATTACCTGGATCTTATTTATAGTTATATCGTCGGGCTCATTTTTAAAAAATGAAAGAGGAAGTAAAAAACTGATCAGGAATCCGCTAATGATTTTCATTTTATATTTGTTTTGCTATCAGTTAAAAGCATAATAAGCGCAAAAGCCAAAACTTTTGCGCTTATTGTTTATTATCAACACAAATTAGTAACCGGGGTTTTGAACTAATTTGGGGTTAAGTTTAATTTCGGTTGATGGTATAGGATACAACCTGCGGGTAACATCTTTATTCATGCTCAGTACATCATTTGGCAGCGGGTACTCCACTTCAAATTTACCGTAACGGATAAGATCATTACGGCGCCATGCTTCCCATGAAAACTCGCGGGCACGCTCATCCAGTAAATCATCCAGCGTAAAGCCTGCTCCTGTAGGCGCATTTGCACGTGTACGGATCTTGTTTATCAAAACATCCGCGGTTTGCAGTTCGCCGTTAACGGTTGTAGCTGTTGCGCCGCGCAAAATAGCTTCGGCTTTCATCAGCATTACATCGGCCAAACGCAAAACAGGTACATCGTTACCATTTAGACGGGTGGCCTGGATAATGGCAGGATCGGGATAATATTTAAGGGAACGTACACCTTCTGATTGACTTGCGATGGTATTACCTAAATCCATAGGTTTGCCCGGTACCAGGGTTAGTTTAGGCTCAATATAAATTTGAGTTGTGGTACCAGGGTAGTAAACCGGTTGTGTAGTAAAGCCCCCTGCGCCATCCGGTGCAAACTGCGGCCCGGCCAGCCATGTTTTTGAACGAACATCATTAGGCAGGTTAAAGCGGTTGTAAAACTCGGGCGTGGTGCTCATGGCAATACTTAAGCCCACGTTAAACCCATAAGCCTGTACCAGGTAGTAAAAAAAGCCGAACCTGGTAAACTGGTTACCCGGAATTTGCTGATCGTAAGGGATAGCAAATATTGTTTCGTTTATCTGCGGACCGTTATTTGGCAAAAATATATCCCTGTATTTTAAATCAAGGCTATAGTTGTTATTCTTTAAAATACTATCGGCCATGGCAACAGCGCCGGTATAATTTGCAGTACCGGTATAAACCTGCGCATTAAGGTACATTTTCTCTAACAAGGCAAAAACCATGGCTTTGGTAGGCCTACCATAATACAAGGTTGCGTTACTGCCTGTTTTAGCCGGCAGCAGTGGCAACGCGCTTAACAATTCGCTTTCGATGAACTGGTATACTTTGGCCCGCGATTGCGTAGCAGGCTGTACTGTTACCGGGAAATCCGTAATAATAGGCACGTTACCGTACAAATCCATCATGAAGTAATTATACAAGGCACGCATGGCTTTAACTTCGGCAGATGAGGTTGCCTTTTTTTCTGCCGGCGACGACGAGGCATTAATAGTGCCAAGTATCCGGTTACATGTGTTTACACCTCCAAAACCCCACTGCCATATACCTATTACATTGGGGTGATCAAATGTCCAGGAGTGGTAATGTAATTGCCTGTACTGGCCACCGTCATCAAAGTTACCATCGCGTGCCGGCAGTATAGCCTCATCTGTGGATAGCTCCTGCATACGCCAGTACGGCACTGCAAATTGCGACGAAAGGTTTGAATAAATAGTACCCAGCAGCGCGTTATAATCTGCATCGGTAACCGGAAAATTTGATTTTACGTACTGCGACTCGACAGGTACATCTAATTTTGTGCATGAGGATGTACCCAGGATGGCAATCGCTGCGGCACATAATATTAATATCTTTTTCATCTGTATATCTTTAGCTGAATTTTTTAAAATGATGCATTTACACCTAAACTGAATGTGCGGGTTTTAGGATAAAAATCCTTGTTATCAATACCAGGGGTTAAACCGCCAATATTTACTTCGGGATCAACACCCTTGTATTTGGTTATGATAAAAATGTTATTGCCCGATGCATAAAAACGCAGGCTCTTGATAGCCTGGATATGTGGTTTAATGGTATAACCCAGGGTAGCATTATCCAAACGCAGGTACGAGCCGCTTTCCAGGAAACGATCTGACACCAGGTAACCATTAATATCTTTAAACGATTCGCCAAGGGTATATCTCGGGATGTTCTGGAATTTTGAATCGGCCGGGTTATTTAAAGATGCAAGCGTAGCATTCAGGATCTGGCTGCCATAAACACCACGGAACAGGAAGTTAAGATCGAAGTTTTTGTAAAAGAAACTGTTGTTCCAGCCATAAATAAGCTTAGGCTGCGCGCTGCCTGTTATACGCTGATCTGTAGTAAGCGGCTGCGATGCGGTGGTTGAACCATCTGCCTTTTGATAAGTACTTACGCCATTTTCATTTTTACCCAAATAGTGCCACAGGTAATAGGTGCCAAGTGCATAACCTGGCTGTATAATCTGGCTGCTTAAAAATGACTGGCCTTTACCACCTAATTGCGCGGTTAAAATATTGTTAATGGTAAATTGATTGTTTGACAAGCTTACCACCTCGTTTTTATTGTGCGATACGTTAAACGATGTACGCCAGGTAAAGCTCTTGGTTTTTACCGGGATGGCATTCAGCACAACCTCGATACCACTGTTTTTTATTTTACCAACATTGGCTGTTAATACCGGGTAAGGATACTGGGTTGATGATACTGAATAATCGGTGATCAGATCGGATGTTGTTTTGATATAATAGTCAACCGAGCCGGTAATCCGGTTTTGCAGCAATCCAAAATCCAGACCGAAATTTGTGGTTGCTGTCCTTTCCCATTTAAGGTTTGTATTTTCATTACGTACGGGGCCAATAGAGTTGGTGATTACACCATTGCTTAAAAATTTACCCCCGTTGCCGTATATTAACCGGGCGGTAAAAGCATCAAAGCCCAGGCTGTTTCCTGATACACCGTAACCAACTCTTAATTTCAGATCGCTGATTACCGGCATACTTTCCATGAATTTTTCGCTGATGATCTTCCATCCGGCAGAAACCGCAGGGAAATAACCGTGGCGCTTGTCTAAACCAAATCCCGATGAACCATCTTCCCTTAACGAAGCCTGCAACAGGTATTTATCTGCATACTGATAATTTACACGCCCGTAATATGATATCAATCTTAAAGTTGAGATAACGTCCGGGGTAAAACTAATTTGCGACAGGCTTGTAGGGTTTGATAACGACAAGTTATTGTACGTTAAATTATCATTTGAAAAACCCTGGGTTTGTACGCCAAAACCATCATTGGTACGCAATTGCTGGTATGAATAGCCCGCCAATGCTTTAATAGCGTGCTTACCAAAAACCTTATCGTAGTTAAAATAGGCCTCTACAACATTGCTGGTATTGGTGTAAGTGGTTCGTTTAGCTACCCCATTTGCACCAACCGCAATGCCCGATTTGCTGTTATAGTAGGTATTTAAATTGTTTTGATCTTTTTGGGTCGATCCCGTCAGCGTAAACTTTAAACCAGTTAAAATGTCGACCTGGGCCAAACCATTTATCAAGGTTTTATTATTTTCGGTTTTAATCAAGTTATTATCGATTAACGATAACGGGTTTAAAGTGCCACTGCCTGTACGGGCAAAGTTTTCTTTGTAAGTTCCATCGGGGTTAAACGGACTTACCGTAGGCAGGTAAAATAAAATACCTGATAGTACCTGGCTTTGTAAAATATCGTTGTTTTTGGTAACGCTGTTGGTTAAAGTTAACCCTAACTTAAGTCTGTCATCAAAAAAACGCTGGTTGATATAGCCTTTGTAAATGGTACGCTCTAAACTGGTATTTTTAAGGATACCATTATTTTTCAAATAGTTTACGCTTACACCATACTCCGAATTGGTACCTGCACCACCATATGAAAGATTGTGATTTTGCGAATAGCCAGTACGCTCGGCAAGTTTTTGCCAATTGGTATTGGAGCCGTCATCATCTAATGGCTGTTTCAATGGTACCACACCATTATCGGCCAGGTATTTGCGCAGCTCATCGCCGGTAAGCACATCAATATTTTTTGATACTTTTTCCATGGCGCCGTAGGCGCTATAGGTTAACCTGGTTTGGCCGGCCTTTACTTTGCGGGTGGTGACGATAATTACCCCGTTTGCGGCACGTGAGCCGTAAATCGCGGTTGATGATGCATCTTTTAACACGTCGATACTTTCAATGTCGGCTGGTGCCAAAAGATCGATAGATGCACCCGGAACACCGTCAATTACATAAAATGGCTCTTGTGCCGCCCCTGTGCGTAAAGTTGAAGGACCTCTTAAAATAGTTGCCGGCTGTTTGTTTGGGTCGCCGCTTTTGGTGATGTTTAAGCCTGCTACCTTACCCTGCAAAAGCTCGGCCGGGGTAGTAAATACACCCTGGTTAAAATCTTCGGCTTTTACTGAAGTAATTGCGCCGGTTACATCTTTACGGCTTGATGTGCCGTAACCAACAACTACAACATCTTTTAACTGTTTAACATCTGCTACCAGGGTAACGTTAATGATTTTTTTGTCGCCTACGGTTACTTGTTTGGGTAACGAACCTAAGAAGGAAAATTTTATTACGTCATCGGCTCCGCTTACAGTAACCTGGTATGCGCCGTTGCCATTTGTTGATGTAGCTTTTCCCGAACTTTTAACAGTTACAACTACACCTGGCAGTGGTGCATTGTACTCGTCGGTAACAGTTCCTTTTATTGTTTTATCCTGCTGAAAAGCAAATGCACTTGCTGAACCAATCAGCATGTACAGCAAAAGCATAGCTGCCTTTGGCTTAAAATCATAAAACAACCTTAAAATAAGTCTGTAGTTTTTTTTCATAAGTTTTAGTTAAATTTTTAAACCCCTTTTTGCATGTAAGAAAACTGCCTGCTAAAGAATATTAGCAAGGCGATATTTGCTGCAAAAAAAAGCTTATGGTGTTAGCTGGAAATAAATTGTGTATTAACTTATTCGCAAGTAAAAATTAATAATTAGGTTAGATATAATTGGCCTTAAAGCTAATAATTAAATTATATTGAAGAAAATTTTATAAGAAAGTAAAACATGTTAATCATAGATTAACATGTTTTTAACATACTACTGTAATTCCGAGGTTAATATTATGGGGAAATGACCGCAAAGAGGGCGGCTTAAATTTTATTTATGAACATTTTATACTTCAAAATGAACCATTTATCCGCGACATTGCCTTTGTAAGATTTTGCGGAACCTGAAGGGGAAATAGCGTTTAAAAAGATTTGTGATCCTGAACGCAGTGAAGGATGATAAAAAAAGTTTTTTTTGCAAAAAACGTTACAGATAGTGATAAAATCCTGGAGATTCCGGAGGGGAGAATGACAAACCGGCGAAAGACTTACGAAGTAATTAAAACTTCGTAAGTCTGGGATTCTGCAACTTGCTATAGGTAAGTACGAAGCAAGACGATCTATTTTAAACACTTTGCAAGATTACACTTCTGTAGATATCATATTGTCAAATACCAATTGATTTGCAAGATCAATCTCCTGTTGGGTAATAGTATGAGGGCGGCCTTTGTATACTTTGACGGTAACCGCGGCATTAAGCGCTTTCATAACGCCGACACTTTCCTCTACCCTTGTTAATGGCACATGCGGGTCTGGGTCGCCTGTGGTTACCAGTACCGGTGTATTTTTAAAATCACCTTTATAGTTCTTTAAGCTAAGCTCTTCGCCTATCAGGCCGCCTGTAAAAGCTACAGCTCCTCCATATTGTTTGGCATTCCGGCTTATATATTCAAGTGTAAGACATGCGCCCTGCGAAAACCCGAGGAAGTAAATTTTTTCTTCGGGGATGCCATCTGCTACTACTTGCTGTACCAGGTCGCCTATTACCTCAAGGGCAGAATCCAAAGCAGGCTGATTTTGTACATCGGGTGCCATAAAACTATATGGATACCAGCTATTGTTGGCGGCCTGGGGAGCGTAGATGGTCGTATTTTTTAAATTTAGATCACCAGCCAAACCAATGATGTTTTGAGCGGTGCCACCTCGTCCGTGGATCATTATTAATGCAGCCCCGGCATCTTTTACCGGGGTACCTGCTGTTATATATTTTTTTTGATGTGTGTACATGATCAATATAATTGGGGCAATGTTTTTTCGAGCGTGCTGCGAAACTGTTCGTGCTGTGCTGGTAATTTCAAGTGAGTACCTAATTCTTCCACCGGTTCATCAACCGAAAAACCCGGATTATCTGTAGCCAGTTCAAACAATACACCACCTGGTTCGCGGAAGTACAATGAATAGAAATAGTTCCTGTCGATCTTATCTGTAATATGCAAACCAAGGGCTGCTATTTTTTCCCGGTACTGCATTAATACCTCTTCGTTTTTTACCCGGAAGGCAACGTGATGTACAGATCCGCCGGCTACGTGTCCGGCAACTTCGCCGGCAACCTCAACAAGGTCAACTATTGCTGCATTTTCAACCGCGTCTGTAATAAAGCGATAGCGGTTTACATGCTGCTCCAATAAGCGGTAACCAAATACACCGGTTAAAATATCGGCAGTTGGCTGCATTTTATTAGTGCTTATAGTGATGCTATGAAAACCTTTGGTAGCATTGTCGGCCTTAACCTCTTCGGTTTCCCATGGCAGCCGGGTATCAGTATTTTTTGCGGCTATTAATTCCAGTTTTAAACCATCGGGATCTAAAAATGTAAGGTATGGTTCGCCAAATTTTTCGGCTACTTTATTGTAAATTACATTGTTTGCTTCAAAACGTTTAAGCCAGAAATCAAAGCTGCCTTCGGGTACAGAGTAACCAATTTCTGTAGCCTGGCGTGCGCCCCTGCGGCCCGGCGAAATATTTTCCCAGGGAAAAAAAGTAAGTATAGTACCGGGCGTGCCTTCTTTATCGCCGTAGTATAAATGGTAAGTTTCCGGGTCATCAAAATTCACGGTTTTTTTAACCAGCCTAAGGCCAAGTACTTTGGTATAAAAATCATAATTACGTTTGGCATTGCCTGCTATTGCTGTAATGTGGTGGATGCCGTTAATTGTATTTTCCATAATGATATTTTGTAAGTGTTTGTTTTATTTACATCAAAAATACCGTGTATTCTGCCCGGAAAACTTGACCTACAACAAGAAATTTCAAGATTGTGAGATTTTGTGTTGATATCAAATGGCACAAAAAAGGCCACCCTTAGGCAGCCTTCAAAATATTAGTGAATATTGCTACATCCCCCCTTCACCCGAGTATTGCAGCATTAAGTCAATTTTACCGTCCTTATTAAATCCCCATACTTCATGCGTACGCGATTTAACTTGCTTCCCATCTTTATCAGTAAATTCTTCTGTTCCCCAAATACAAACCACATTTCCGTTCTTGTCTGTACTTTTTAGGCTCACCCAGGCATCTAAGGTAACCTTATAATTCTTTATTGAATTTCTGTATGCCTTTACGCTGGCAAGGTTTTCTGCTTTTCCTTTTATCATTTTCCCGGTTGACATCATCATGTTTACCGTATCGGCAAACCATTCGATATGCTTATCCAGGGTATTATTTTCAAAATCTTTCCAAAGCGTCAGGATCTTCTCTGAATAAGCCTGGTCTGCTATTGCAAAACTTGACGAATAGCTGGCGGTATAACCGCTGTGTGCCTGGCTCATTGCCGCAAATGGCATTGCCAGTAAAAAGAATACAATAAACTTTTTCATGATTTGAATATTTAGTGTTTGTAACTGGTTAGTTACATTAAAGCTATGACTTAAATATCTAATAATCAAAAATTTATAATAATTATTTAGATAAATATTTCGATTTTTTGACAGGATAATTTCGTATAAGCTTAAATACAGAAACCTTACGGTTTAACTAAAAGTCAACAGCCGGATACAAGAAATGGGACAAAAATCATTTAAATGACCTTGTCCCATATGGGGTGAGTAACAGGTTATGTATATAAGCTGTTTAAGAAGGAATAACCTGCCTTTTGAGGATTTTCGTTATACTTTAATTATGGGCAGATAACGGACTCGTTTTTATTTTATAATAATCCCTAATTCGGCAACCGAAACCCCTTTTCCATGATTGGTATGTAATGCCGTAAATTTGAAATAACGGGCCTTTACCGGCTCTTTAAGTATTATCAATTGCTGAACGGGGTTAGCTTCCATATTTGAAAATACGCCGTCGCGGGCTATTCTCCAATCCTTGCCATTATCACTAATATAAAAGGCATACCCATCAATAATCCCCTCTACTTGATGATCCTGCCTTGGCAAATAGGTAAAGGCATTTATTTGTTGCACTTTACCCATATCCACCGCAACCTCCTGTGGGAAAGGCAAACCGGCGTTTAGCGTGTTCCAGTTTGTACCCTCGTCCTCGTCAATTGCGTATTCGGCATTGGTACCGGCTGGAGCCTGTATAACATTCCAGCCCTTTTTACTTGCGCCAAATACCTGCGTACTGATATCGCCTGCATGTTTTTCGCCGTTAAAGCACCTGGCCTTAACCGTACCGCCATCGGGCAGCGCAAATGGCTGGCTATAAAGCGGCGAACTTAAAACTGGATCGGTTCCGTTCAGGGTATAACGTATAGCCAATTTGCTGTCCCCGGATTTAATTTGAACCATGCCCGATTTTTCCCTGCTGATCGCCGGAGCTTTTAAATGAACCGGCTCTTTAAACAAACCAAAATCGCTTAAGGCAATACAAACCGGAGAACCGGTGATGCGCAGTCGCACTTTACTTGCTGTGATATTATTGGGCAACCTGATGAGCCTGTTGGCGCCTATACTGGTAGCTGTTGCAATTTCTTTCCACTCCCCGCTTAGCATGGCATCTACCGCTACAGATTCAATGCGCTGGCCCAGTTTTATATTCTCGCGCAAACGGATCACATTAAAAGTTTTTACGCCGCTTAAATCCAGGGTTAGTTCGGGTTGTGTTATTTTATCATCGGTAGCCCAGTAGGTATACCTGTCATTATCAAACAAAAATTGAGGCCCAAATTTGGCGCTGTTGTTTCCGCGTATATTGCTTGCTTTTAGTTTGGCGCCCTTTGCAAGGTTAACGGCAAATGTTTGTTTTACAAGATCGCCGAAACCTTTTAATGAGTTTACATCTGCCTGGTCAAGCAGTCCTTTTTGATTGGGGGAAAGACCAAGGTCAAGATCGGCGCCACGGCCTACGCTTTCGTAATACAGATCAAGCAACTCAGATGGCTTTTTTACCTGCGGATTTTGTGAAGCATGATAAAACCAGCCCGGTCTTAAGGGTACATCACACTCTGCCGGCATCCAGTATTTACTATTACGCGTACCCTCGGTGGCTTCTTCGGATATAACATACCCGTTTGCCGGTTTTTTACCTTCATCCGGCGCATGCGGTGTGTAGGTTGCCCAGCAGGTTTCGCCCGCGTGACCAAACTCATTACCTACCCAGCGGGCATCGGGCCCTACATCTCCAAAAATAAACGCGCCCGGCTGCATTTTACGGGTAATAGCCCAGGTATTTTCCCAGTCATAATAAGTGGTGCGGTCAATACTCCGGGTTCCCTTTGCCCCGCCGTAATAACCATCGCCCCCGTTTGCGCCATCATGCCACGAGGCAAATAATGGCCCGTAATTGCTATAAAGCTCCTTTAACTGCGCGCGATAAATTTGCAGGTACTCCGGTTTGCCATAATGAGGATTATTCCTGTCCCAGGGAGAGCAATAAACACCTAACTTCATACCCAACTGACTGCAGGCTATTTGATATTCTTTCAAAATATCGCCTTTGCCCCCTTTCCAGTTACTTTGCGAAATGTTATGGCTGGTTGTTTTGGTGGGCCAAAGGCATAAGCCATCATGGTGTTTGGCTACTATAATTATCCCCTTAAAACCACCTGCTTTGGCAGCCCCAACAATTTGTTTGGCGTTAAACTGCGTTGGGTTGATCAATTTTGGATCTTCATCCCCATACCCCCACTCATGATCTAAATAGGTATTGGCGCCAAAATGTATCAGGCAGTACATCTCCATTTCGTGCCATCTTAGTTGTCTTGTAGCTGGCAGTGCGCCGTAAGGTTTTGGCGCCTGCTGCCCAAATGTAGCCGCCGATACAGCCAGTAAACACAAGAGTGCCAATATTCTTTTCATGGTCATATATTTAATTTAGGATGTTTGGTTTATTTTTCATTGCTTAAAGAATACGGAAAATCAGCTTCATTAATACCTCTTTGTTTATTGGGAACAGCCGACATATTAAAATCAATAACCGCGCCTTGTAACAACGCCTTATGGCTTAACCAGTTTTTATCATACATATTTCCGTTGAACTTTAAGCTGTTTACATATTTTTGCTGTTCGCTGTTCCCAGGGGCGTTAATAGTTACCACTTTTCCATTCTCCAGGCTTAAGGTAACCTTTTTAAATAACGGGGCACCCAATACATACTGATCGCTTGCCGGGCATACCGGGTAAAAACCCATAGCCGAAAACACATACCATGCAGATGTTTGCCCATTGTCTTCATCGCCACAATAACCATCGGGTGTGGCCTTGTATAGTTTGTTCATTACATCGCGTACATGGTATTGGGTTTTCCAGGGTTCGCCTGCATAATTGTACAGGTAGGTCATGTGTTGTATGGGTTGATTGCCATGTGCGTACTGCCCCATACCTGCTATCTGCATTTCGCGGATCTCGTGAATGGTTTGGCCATAATAGCTGTTATCAAAAATTGGCGGCAGGGTAAATACAGAATCAAGTTTAGTGGTAAACTGTTTTTTGCCGCCCATCAGGTTGATGAGCCCCTGGATATCATGCAGCGATGCCCAGCTGTAGTGCCAGCTATTACCTTCGGTAAAGGCGCCGCCCCATTTAAAGGAATTAAAGGGTGACTGGAACGAACCATCCTTATTCTTGCCGCGCATTAAACCTACCGAGGGATCAAACAGGTTACGGTAATTCAGGCTTCGTTTTTTATAAATACCGGTTTCTGCTGCCGGGCGACCGAGGGCTTTACCTAATTGATAAATGGCAAAATCGTCATAGGCGTATTCAAGCGTACGGGCCGCATTTTCATTGATGTTTACATCATAAGGTACGTAGCCCAGCTCATTATAATATTTAACTCCTTTACGGCCAATAGCTTCAAGCGGCCCTTCATTATTAGCGCCATGCAATAATGCTGTATACAAAATGTTTATATCATAGCCGCGCAATCCCTTCAGATATGCCTCGGCGACAACCGAGGCTGAGTTATTGCCTATCATGCTTTGCGCATAACCCGGGCTCGACCATTCGGGCAGCCAGCCGCCCTCTTTATAATCATTGATCAGGCCTTCCTGCATTTCTTTGTTCATGGATGGATAAACAAGGTTCAGGAAAGGATATAAAGCCCTGAAGGTATCCCAGAAACCGGTACCGGCAAACATATATCCCGGCAATATTTTACCGTTATTAGGACTGTAATGTATGATCTGCCCTTTAGCATCCTTCTCGTACATCCTGTTAGGGAAAAACAACATCCGGTACAGGCAGGAATAAAAGGTGCGGGTTTGGTCAATTGTGCCACCCTCAACAGATAATCGGCTTAATGTTTTGTTCCATACCGCTTTGGCTTTTTGTTTGGTCGCGGCAAAACTATCATTCCCTATTTCGCTCTTCAGGTTTTGTTCTGCCTGCTCAATGCTGATAAATGATGAGGCCACCTTTAAATGCACCTGCTCGTTATTTGTTGTGCTGAAGCTGATAACAGCGCCAACATGATCGTCTTTAAGCTCAAGCACATCATCATCTGCTTTATTGTTGTGCCAGGCCGATGCTACTTTGAATGGCTTATCAATATAAATCACAAAGTAATCTTTAAAGTTAGCGGGTACAGCATCGCTGTTTTTGGTACTATAGCCTATGATCTTTTGCTCACCGGGAATTATTTTGATATAGGATCCTTTATCAAAAGCATCAATTACAATATGGGCGCTATCGGTTTTAGGAAAGGTAAACCTGAAACTGGCGGCACGTTCCGTTGGTGTAATTTCGGTTGTTACATTATAATCGGCCAGGTAAACGCTGTAATAATAGGGTTTGGCAATTTCGGCCTTGTGCGAAAACCAGCTGGCGCGCTTATTTTCATCAAGTTCAGGCTTACCGGTCTCGGGTAGTATCGAAAACACGCCGTAGTCGTTCATCCAGGGCGAGGGCTGATGGGTTTGCTTAAAGCCGCGGATCTTATCGGCATCATAGCGGTATTGCCAGCCATCTCCCATTTTGCCCGTTTGCGGCGTCCAGAAATTCATGCCCCAGGGCAAAGCTATAGCCGGGTATGTATTCCCGTTTGATAGTTCGGGTTTTGACAGCGTGCCCATTAAAGGATTGATATATTCCACAGGATCGGTAAGTGGACGACCGGTTTGAGCACTTGCCCCTGCTGAAAGTGCAAGTAACAGCAATAATGAAAAAATATTTTTATTCATCGTGTTTGACTTTAACGTTTATTTTATTGCCGACCTGGCATATTCGTCCCCATCGCCAACAACAGGGCTATACGGGCGGATGCTAAATGAGATGCCGGCCGGAACGGCTGGTATATAATACTGGGGTAATGCTATCGGCCCGCAACTGGCATTACCAATCCCCAACTGTTGGTAATCAAGGCTCAATACGGTTTCTTTGCGTGGCTTTAACTGGTACAAATGATCGGCCTTTTGCAGGTCCTGGTCGGTGTAATGCAAGGTGGTGAAGTTTAGTTTACCATTTGCAACTATCTCTATACCATTATTCTCCTCATCGGTTATTTTTAGCCAGTGTACATCTTCCCGGTTGGCCATGCCCTGCGGCCGTTCATAAGGTTCCAGCATCTGATTTACCATTTTTTGGTACTGGCCAAAAGCAGCCGATTCCTTCCGGTCCGAATAATTTTCATGAGGTCCGCGGCCATACCACTCCACATTTTCAAGCCCCTCCTTTAAAAACATCCGCAAACCTAACCGCGGAATATCCAGGTCGTTTTTACCGGGACTGAACTGAGCTTCCACATTGATAAAACCATTCCCATAAACGGTATAGCTAACGGTAGTTGTAACTTTAAAACCCGAACCTGTTACGGCATCAGTTACTGTTGTTATGGTTGCCTGTTTATTGTTGATTTTATTTAGGGTGAAACTTTTAAGCGTATACTTCAAACTGTCATAACCTGCTTTCATCCATTCTATGTAAGGACCACGCTCTTTGGTTCGGTCATTATCCATCCGGGCGCGATAAAGGTTAAACATGGGGCCGTTTTGCGCATTGTTAATAATAGCCCTGTTGCCGTAGTTTAGGGATGCAATAGTTCCGGTTGTTTTATCAAATACCACACTAAATGATTTACCCAAAATGCTCACCCGGCTATCATCCTGTTTCAAATCCATATCAGCTGCATTTGCTGTATTTATTACCGGTGCGGCCAGTGTTTCAAAAGGTACAGCCATCTGTTCCCAGGCCACTGTATGCCCCTGCTTTGCCCACAAATTATCCTCACGCAGCTTAAATGATACAGTAAGCCAGTATTGCGCACCGGCCAGCAGCACAGGTTTGGTGAATGGAATTTGTACTGTGGCCGTTTGCCCTCCCGGCAGGTTTAACGGAGCAATTATGCCCGACTGGATCACCTTGCCATTGGCAGCCAGCGACCAGGTAAGGTCAAACTGGTTAAGGTTAATAAAAGCGTATTTATTGGTAACGCTTATTTTACCCTGTAATATATCTCCTGCTTTTATACCAATGTACTGGTAAACTTTTTTTACTTCTTCAATTTCGGGTTTTATTTGTCGGTCCGAGGTTATCAGTCCCTTAATGCTGAATGTTCCGTCATTTGGTTTATCGCCAAAATCGCCGCCATAGGCAAAAAAAGTTTTGCCGGATGTATCGCCGGGGATGGCCTTGTTAACACCCTGGTCAACCCATTCCCAGATACAGCCGCCAATCAGTCGTTTATGCGATTCAATGGCATCCCAGTATTCTTTCAGGTCGCCAATGGCATTACCCATGGCATGTGCGTATTCGCACATGAAAAATGGTTTTGCTGAGTCTTTTTCACCCTCTTTGGTCAGGTCGCCGATAGATGGGTACATGCTCGATTCTATATCAGCTATTTCATTCTGTCCTTCATAATGGATAGGGCGCGATTGATCAAGGTTCAGGATGGCTGCTTTACCCGATACAAAATTCTCTCCACCCCATGATTCGTTCCCCATCGACCAGATGATTACCGAGGGATGGTTTTTATCCCGTTCTACCAGTCGTACTTCCCGGTCAACATAAGCACCTTTCCATTTGGGGTCTTTCGTTAGCTTATCTTCCATCCCATGGGTTTCCAGGTTGGCTTCATCAATCACATATAAACCATATTCGTCGCACAGTTTATACCAGGCCGGGTCATCCGGGTAGTGACAGGTACGTACGGTGTTGATATTGTATTGCTTCATCAATTTGATGTCGGCAATCATGGTTTCAAGCGGAATGGTTTTGCCATATTTTGGATGTACTTCGTGGCGGTTAACACCTTTTAGCAATATAGCTTTACCATTTACAAAAAGCCTGCTGTCTTTGATCTCTACCTTACGGAAGCCAAACTCCGAGGCTGTTACTTCCTGTATATTGCCTTTTTTATCCTTCAGGGCGAATACCACCTTATAAAGGTTTGGCATTTCTGCCGACCATAAAAGCGGATGGCTGATATTACCTGCCAGGTGATAGCTTTTTTCTGATTCAGCATTAATTGACGCCAGATCTTGCGTAATAAAGGCAGATCCGTTTAATAGTTTACCATCCGGCTGGTATATATTTACTTCCAGTGTAACCCCAGCAGATTTTTTAACATCACTATTCTTTATAGCCGCTTTAACCGAGAATTTGGCTGATGAAAAATCTGCCGACAGATCCGACTGGATAAAATAGTCCCTCAGATGCAGTTTGGGAGTGGCAAATACAAATATGCTCCTGAAAATACCGCTAAACCTGAACATATCCTGGTCTTCCAGGTAGCTGCCATCGCTGTATTTATATACTTCTACCGCTATATTATTTCTGCCGGGCTTTACATATTTGGTTATATCAAATTCGGCAGGGCTCATGCTGTTTTCACTATAACCAACTTTTTGGCCGTTCACCCAGATATAAAATGCGCTCTGGACACCGTTAAAATGCACAAATACTTCTTTGCCGTTCCAGCCTGCGGGCATATCAAAGCTGCGCCGGTATGAGCCTACGGGATTAGGCTCCTTGCTCACTGTCCAATCGGGTGGCGACTGGCTGATTACTTTTGGTGGTACAGGCCGAAATGGATAAATAAAGTTGGTGTAAATTGGTGCTCCATAGCCCTGCATTTCCATGTTACTGGGTACAGGGATTGTTTTCCAACCGCTGTCGTTAAAATCATTGCGGTAAAAATCCTGCGGCCTTTCTGAGGGTTGCTTTACCCAGTTGAATTTCCATTGCCCGTCGAGGCTGAAATAATAAGGTGAGGTTTCGGCTATATCCTTTATGGCCTGTTGCATATTGGCATAAGGTATATAGGTTACGTGTGTAACCTCCTTATTGATACCATAAACCTGCTCGTTCTCCCAATCGGGCGTTTGGCTGTAGGCCTGGCTTAAACTGATGAAAGAGAAAAAAAAGGGTACTATTTTTTTAAAATTCATTTGGTAAATAATATTGATAATTTAATTGTGATTCATGTTTAAGCAACCCTGAGCCATCACCTATATAAAGACACAATCATGGCCGAAATTCGTAAAGCTTTTTAAATTAATTTTAAATCCTAAAAACCCTACGTAGGATTGTTGTCACTTTATGCTCTTATTTAAGGTTGGCCTTAATTAATTTAACAAACGCATCCGGGGTTACTACCCTCACATTGGAGTTAAGCCCCTTAACCACCGTTTGTATGTTGGATAGGTCTTTGGTCCAGATGTGTACAAATACCAGTGTATAACCATCGGCGCTATGCGGATTTGCCGGGCGGGAATTTATGTTATTAATAACCGTTGATTCCTCTTCCAGACCTTGCCAAAGGTTGTCCCTTTCTTCTATTATTGGTTTTCCGTTGGCCGAAAATCGAATTGAACCATTTGGAGATTCGCCATAACCGGTATAAATAAGCGCGTCGATATTTGGCTGGGCAAGGTATTTATTCCAGATATCCATGTTGCCAGCCAGGTTTTGATCTAATATGTTACATATATTAAGCCCGGCGGCTCCCATGTAGGTATTTAAAACCGAAAGGTAGGCATCCAGTTTGCCCGCCGGCATCTGGCTTGGAAAAGTATATCCGCTGCCGCTGGGGCCGGCTACAAAAAAGTCTTTGTGGCTCCTATTGGCTGCATTTGCATAATACCAGCTGAGCACAGAAGGGGCCAGGTCGACCATGGAGGGACTAATTGTGTATCCCATATCAAATGATCCGCGTACCGGATTATTAAAATAGTTATTCAGTTGCCAGGTATCAACAGAAAGGTTATCGCCATCGCTCACTAAAAAAGTAACATAATGAACATGCTCTTCGGTTTTTGGGGTAGCAAACGTTTTTTGACGTAGCCCGGAAGTATCATATACACTGCTTAGCGGCGCAAGGTTAGCCGCCAGGTCCGTAGGCAGCATTGGGATACCTTGCAAGGCGGCATTTTTCACCATGTTAAACTCATCCTGGCCATAACCAAAACAAAAGGCCCCGGTATTTAAACCCTGAAGAACACTGGTACGAAAGGATGAATTACCATCATAAAACGCAAATGCATTGGTTAGCGTTATATAGTCGCGCAGGTGGTGATTAATATCCGGGTTTTGCTCAGCGGCAAGCTGCTTACTAAAAACCTGCTGATAGTTGGTGTATACCCACTTTTCGTCCCTGTTTTGTACGTCTGCTTTTATTTTTGTGATGCCGAGCGCCTTAACTGCTTTTTCCAGGCTGGCATCTACGGCAATGGCATTCATAGGGCCGCAAAGCGAGTTTGCCGCGGTAAGCGAGCGGGGATTTTTTGCCCGGTTATATAAAACATAACCTGCGATCTTATTTTTAAAGTGAGTTGCCAGGTCGGTCCAGGAGGTATAATTGTTAAGGGTTATGCCGTATTTACTTTTAAGATAAGCCGTCCATACACCGGAAGGACCGCCTTCATCAATGTAAATTTGTTCGGAGGATGTTTTTGCTACCAATCCCTGCAATGTGGAAACCAATACTTTTTGTTCGGCAGAAAGACTGCTACCCAAAATAATATCCAGCGATGCCAGCTTTACACCCTTTGGGTGAACTATGCCTTTGTTTAATGATTGCCCGCTTTTAAGCGTATCCGTACCGCCCTGGATAACGGTGGTGGGCGGAACAATATTCCCGGTTTTTGAGCCTTTTTTACATGCAATGCAAAACGTAGTTGCAATGATTAATGCCAGCTGAAGTATTTTACCTGATTTTATCATTATTTTGATTGGTTAGTATCTGTGGAATTAATGGATAGGTTATCAAAGCAGGCATTGATCCATGGGCTAACACCCAAACCAATCTGCCCGCCCGATGAATGGCTGTCGGTTAACGAAGCCACTTGTTTTTGATCAACAAAAACCTTTATCCGGCCCTTGAAAAAGCTCAGCTTAATTTTATGCCAGCTGTTTAAACCAAGGGGTACCCGGCCCGAAGCAAGCACCGTGTTTAGCGGCGGCATATTAATGGCGGTATCTTTAGGATCTGGATTTTGGTAATATAAAGACCATGCTCCCGAACTGTTTAACCGCAAGTGGTATCCCTGTACACTTACAAATCTCCAGTTCATCGGTTGTTTTTGTACCCGGCCATACAGTTCAATATATCCGGGTTTATCCATCAATACATCAATGGCAGCGCTGTAGTTTTTCCAATCCGGATCTCCCATTATGGTAAACGGCGCCATGGGCTTATTAAGCCATGATATAGGCGCCTGCGAAACCTGCTGGCGCAAATACTTTCCTGCCCGCGCGCCGTGGTTACCGGCTACTTCAAAGGCTCCCTCAAGGGTGGAAAAGTACCTGGGAATATTATCGGTGCTGTATGCTTCGAAATTATCTGTATAAGGCAACCGCAAAGCTGATCGGGCGGGTGGCCGGGCCTCTCCTTTTGATTGCCCGGTAGTTGTGGTAAAACTATAAACACAACCTGGTTTTAATAAAACAGAAAATGAATTATTAACCGGCGAAACATCGTTTTGCTTCACAAAATAATCTTTTTCGTCGGCCGAATTCAGGTTGGTTTGCCAAACATGTACAGTTGCACCAGGAAAATCATTGGCGAGTTTAATATTGATCTGCTGGCTGTTGTTAGCATCCATGGTTTCGGCAATAATGCTGTAGTCTTTACCACTTTTAAGCGTTACATAGGTACCATTACCTTTTAAAAAGCCGCATGCACTATCAACATACTGCCATCCCGGTTTAACAAATTGCGCGGTATGCGCTATAGCCCATATGCTTTTTCCCACCTTATAATTACCAGACCATGGCTGATCGGCAAGCATCAGGCCCTCACCTGCATGCGGCAATGTTGCATACCAGGCCGCAATAAGGGCCCAGTTGAGGTAGGCTGTCATTTTACCTTCTATGTAACCCCTGTTGTAACTCCTGGCAATAGCAGCGGCGCCCAGGTCATAATTATTGGTTCCGTGTTCGCTGGCCCAAAGTGGCTTGTTCAGCGCCTGGGCTTCGGTACTGCTTGCACAGCCGATACCTTTTCCGTTATCGCTGCAGGGGTAATGCTGCCCAACAATAGATACTGCTGAACGAAACGCCGAATCGGCAGACATATCTTTGGCAACACTCCAGCCACCGCCATCATCTGCCACTATTTTTGTTTGCAACCCGTTTTTATCAAGCGCGGCTTTCAGCTTTTGATACCATGGTTTGTTATAACCGCGTTCGTTCCAGCCGCCTATATAGTCGATGGTTAAATCATGGTCGGCTTTGGCGTGTTTAAGCCAGTTAATAATGTAACTGATATTATCATCAGACCAAAACCCATCTTTAAACCAGCCGGGGGCACCCCATTCAAGCGCGTATAATTTAATCCGGGGGTTCCGCAATTTGGCCTGTTTCATTAACCACCATTCATATCCCCTGTTATAATTCTGGTCACCGGGCGTACGCATGTGGCTGGCTTCGGCTCCGTTGGTTGTATTTACATCACCACCAATTTCTACCTTCAGTATATGAAGCGATGCGCCATAGCCCGGCTTAAAAAGGTAATCTAAAATTTCGTTTTGCTGCTTGGCAGGATAATCAATAAGTAAGCGCGAGGTACCGCCACCGCCGCTTACTCCCCCTATGCCATCAAATATTCTTCCGGCGCCATTATTTACCAAAACATCTGTTACCTGGATTTGCGCGCTGGTATTTAATACGTTTAAAAAAGTAAAACAGATCAACACCAAGGAAACCATCCCTAATTTGTTTACCCTATTACTTACTGCATTTATTTTCATATCAAAGTTTTATATTATTTAGTCGGCTCAATTTCTATTTTACTCATTACCCGGTTACCTGCACCTGTACCGTGTTTATCTTTTATTTATGGCATCCTATAGGCCTTTATTTCCTGCTGGTTTAAACCAAACAGGAGGGTTTGGTTGATTGATATCACGCTCCGTACGTCGCCCCGTAAATTAAAGCCGGATAATTGCTGGGGCATATAATTAAAGTGGCCTTTACCATCTCCTTTCAGCAAAACGCCATAGTTGGCATCGTATTTACCAAAGCGTAAACGGGCGCGGTTAATATTGCCGCACAGTAACAGGTCATCCTTACCATCGTGGTCATAATCAAGCCGGGTTATGGTGTATACCGGCGAAAACTGTACCTCTGCTGGCAGTGCCTGGTCATGTAACCGGCCATCGGCGCCGCTTTCAAAACAGGCTGTTTTCAAGTAATTGGCCTGTAAATGACCTGCCGATTTCAGCATGTCTTTAGTGAAAATGTCGTTTATGGTGACATCTGCGTAACTTTTATAGTCGGGAAACCGGGGACGCATTACGCTAATCTGGTCAAGCAGCTCGTCGCGGGTTACATAGGGATAACTTTTATGCTGGATATAAAAACATAATATCGGGTCAATAGCGCCGTTGTCATCAAAATCGTTATAATACATTTCGGCAGGCTCGCTGTCGCTGGCTTTACACTGGCTATTCAGTCCCAGGTTTCCTGCCACCAAATCGGGTTTGCCGTCATTATTAAAGTCGGCTACCAGCAGCTTATTCCACCAGCCACTGTAATTTTTATCAAAATATGCCCTCGTTTTATTAACGAGTTTGCCTGTTGTATTAATCATAACTGTTATGGGCAGCCACTCACCAACAATAACCAGGTCGGGTATTTTGTCGCTATTCATATCAACCCAGGCCGCATCGGTTACCATGCCAATAAACTGTAATTGCGGTGCAATCCGCAGGGTTTCATCCGTAAAATGTCCCTTACCATCGTTAATGAGAATGTAGCTTTGCGGGGGTTCGGGATAGCGCCCGGGTACTACCCTGCCGCCTACAAAAAGATCGGGATAACCATCTCCATTTATATCGGCAACCCTTACACAGCTTTTACTGCTTAACATTTTGGGCAATGCATTGGCCGATTTTATAAAATTCCCCTTGCCATCATTTAAATATAACCTATCCTGTAACCGGGCATCATTTGGCGCATAATTATCATAACCGCCAGCGCATACATACAAATCGGGTTTGGCATCGCCGTTGGCATCAAAAAAAACAGCATCGGCATCGGTACTTTGTTGGCCAGCCTCAAAAGCAGGTTCAACTTTCGGTATAAAACTGCCGTTCTTTTGCTGGATATAAATCACGCCCGCTTTGCCATTTCCGCCACCGGCATAAACATCGTCTAAACCATCTCCGTTAGCATCTCCCTTCACCAGGCATGGCCCCGAAAACGACATCGGATTAACCATTAAAGGCTGACGCTTAAAATCATTCACAGGCAGTACCAGCGGTTTATAGTTTATGGGCGATTTTACCGCTGCAAAAAGTGCTGCTTTACGTTCCGGCTTTTTGTACTGGCTTTTGGCATCCTTTTCCTGTAAAGTAAGTTCCCGGTCGGCCCCTATATTTTTAATAATTTCGGTGTTGCCCTGTTGCCATACTATTCTGAGCGAATCCACCCGTTTTTCTTTACCCAGGCCAAAGTTTAACACGGGTGATATGCTGGATTGGTAGCCCCTGGCGGGCATTTGTTGCTGGTATTGCTTTTTACCTTTTACGTAGATAGTTACCCTGGCCCCTATGCCCTGGGTGTTCATCCCGGCGCTATTTAACTTAATTTTAAGATAATGATTGCGGCTTTGTTTATTAGCCTGGTTCTGGTAAATAAAAGCGGGTTGATTTATATTGTTTACCACCAGGTCAACATCGCCATCGTTGTCAAGATCGGCATAGGCTGCCCCATTGCTATTGGCTGGCTGCGTGATGCCCCAGCCGGCACTGCTATCAGCGAACGTAAGATTACCCTGATTTTTAAAAAAGTAACTTTTTACAGCCGATGATGGCATTTGTTGTACCAGGTTTAACAGGTCTTTTCGCCATACTTTTCTATCCCTCAAATAATCACCTGCATATTTTACAAAATCCATGTTGGTGTAATCGCGGGTGAACCCGTTGCTCACAAACAGGTCTTTCCAGCCATCATTATCATAATCGGCAAACAAAGGCGACCAGCTCCAGTCGGTATTTGAAATACCGGCCAGTTGCCCTATTTCGCTGAATGAATTATCTCCATTATTTATATGCAGCATGTTGCGCATATACTGGTACCCAAAACCTGCACGCAGATTTAAATTAAATGCTTCATAATTATCGGGCGCAAACAGTAATTTTTGCCGATGGTTATCGGCCGGCAGCATATCTAAAGTAAAAATATCAGGTAAGCCATCGTTATTTATATCGGTAACATCATTGCCCATGGAGTAATAAGAAGTATGCCCAAGGCGCTGCTGCAGCTTATCGGTAAACTTGCCGTTGCCGTTATTTATGTATAAACAATCGGGCTCTATATAATCATTTGATATATAAATATCCGGCCAGCCATCACCATCTATATCAGCAATGCCTGCGCTTAACGCATGTGTTAAAGCCGTACTTTTTAAACCAGCCTGTTCTGTTATATCATTAAAATGCCCCTTATCATTCCGGTATAGTTTTATGCCTATCAGCGTATCCCTGCTTTTCAGCAATTCTTTTATTGCTGCATCATCCAGGTTATTCAGCTTTTTAGGATTATGGTTCAACAACAGCATATCAAGATCGCCGTCGCGGTCATAATCAAAAAACAGGGCATGGATGCTAAAGGATGAATCGGCTAAGCCATACTGCGCCGCCATTTCCTGAAAACGGGGCACCCCGTCCTGGTTATTTCCCTGGTTAATGAACAACTGATTGACCCTTTTATCGCCCGATAATTTGCCGGAGTAGCACACATAGATATCCAATTTACCATCGCCGTTCACGTCGGCCATACTTACACCTGTTTTCCAGGGGCCCGGCCGGCCGGCAACACCTGCTGTGTTTGTTATATCCCGAAACTGCATGTGCCCTTTGTTGAGGTACAGTTTATTATCGGTCATATTTGCCGTAAAATAAAGATCATCTAACCCATCGCCGTTCAAATCGCCAATTGCTACGCCTCCCCCATTATAGAAATACTCATACATCAGTATGTTGGTATTCAGGCCTTCGGTTAGGTTATTGCTAAAATCGACGTGGCTTTTTTGCGGGGGAAGCAAAGTAAACAAAGCAGGCCCCGTTGCCCCGGAGTTTTCATGGCTGCGATGACAGGCAACTGATGTAAAACTTACTACAGCTAAAAACACGTAAACCAGCCTGGATGATAATGGATACAATAGTTTCTATTTATATAATAAAAAAACAAAGACATTTACACACGCTTCCTGGTGCAGCAATAGCTTTTAAAACCTTCACCATAGCGATGGGTTTAAAACCCATCGCTATTTGCCAATATGCTGTGCCAAACAGGTTGATTTCCCTGCCGGTTACTGATGGTTTATCAGTACCCAGGTAATGGTATATTAAAGAGTACAGGCTTCCACCTGCACCTTTTAATTACATGTTGTTAATTACATGGCATATATCTCTGCAATGTTGGTACTGTTGGTAGCCCAAACATCGGTAACCGTTATCCTGAAATACCTTGCATCTTTAAACGTTGGCAGAAAAAACCTGATCAGCGCCTGCGGCTCAACTATAGGCACCTGGAAATTCCCGTCATCAGTCCAATTTACTCCGTCTGTACTTAATGAAACCGTCATGGCCTTTGGCTGGCCGTGACCATATGTTGCCCAGTCGCCGCTAAAATCCCGGTCAACAACGGCAACGGCATGAATTGTTTTTATTTCGCCCATATCAATAGTGATATAGTGCGGCGGCCCCGGCTCACCACCAGACCATTTTGATTGCCAGTAAGTACCCTCATCATCATCTATCGCGGTTTTTGCCAACCCATTCCCTCCGCCTTCGGCAGGCTCGTCGGTTGATTTGCCTGCTATCGACCATTTACTCCTGTCGTAAGGTACCAGGTTGTTTAATGAGGGTGAGCGGGTTACCACAAAATAGGTAAAAGTTTGGGTGTTGTTTATTGTTCCGCCGCTTACCTGTTCAATACCTACCGGGAGTAAATAGCTTGAAAAAGCGTTCAGCTTATCGCCATTTTTAATGATCAGTTTTAGCGGGGCGGTAGCCGGCTGGCCTTTTGAAATGGTGCCCGATGTTTCATAGGTATAATTATCAGTAGGCAGAATAGTGTACGAAGTATTGTTTTCTGCATTGAAAGCCTTTATAAGGGCCGGATCAACTTTAAATGTTACATTAATGTTATTTGCAGCAACGGTTGATACGGTAGGATAATCGGCGCCTACTAAACTCGCGCTGTAGTTGATGGTATCTGCAATATCAAATGTTTGATTTACGATAGCCCTGCCTGTTGGCATATAAACCGTTGTACTATTGGATTTATCTTTTTTACAACCAGCTATTAAAGTGCCCGCCATAATTAGGCACAGCGTTATATAATGGTTAATTTTTGTTTTCATCATCAGTTTATTTAATAGAAATTAAAATTCCTGTATAAATCATTTTGTAGTTGTTAAAGCATCCTGGTTATTGGTATAACCGGATGCTTTAAAATTAATGCTGGCTATTAATAGCCCGGATTTTGGCCATTTACCCAATTGTCCGGACCGCCGCTTTGTGCTTTTATTTTTGGGTTTTTATCAATAGCTATCTGTGGCACGGGCATATAATACATTTTATTGTTCCATTGCTTGTTTGTTACCACTGCGGTAGGATCGTAATTCCAAACGCCGTTCTTTTTAGTGATAAGCATACCGTGTATAGAGCCATTCAAAACTGTTGAAGCTATTTTCCAGCGTAAAACATCCCACCAGCGTTTATCTTCAAATGCAAACTCCACCCGGCGCTCCCGGTGGATGATCTGCCTCATCTGGGCCTGGCTTACACTGCCATAGGTGGCCTCAACTGTTGGCATATTGCCACCACGGGTGCGTACCTGGTTAACTGCAGTCAACACAGAGGCATCCGGACCTACAGCTTCATTTTGTGCTTCGGCATATCCCAATAGTACTTCGGCATAACGGAAAAACATATAATTTTCCAGTCCGCAGCTGCAATTAAGGTTATCGTTACCTTTAATGCTCTCATCCAATGTTTTGCGTGCATAATAGCCGGTATTGGTTACATCTCCCCTGGTTGAATTTAAGTCGATCTCATTGGGGCTGCCAATGCCAACCCTGGTATAAATTGTATCGCCCTGCCATGGTGCACCATCATACACAATGCTTTGATAAAACCTTTTCTCACGGTGGTCATACGGCTTTTGAGCGTTGTAACCAGATCCGGCTTCGTTAATGGCCTTACCATTATCCATTGAAAAATCATCAACCAATTCCTGGGTAGGTTCAAAGTTGCCCCATGTTTCTACAGCGCCGTGTACAACAACGGGTCCGTAAAGGCCTTCCCTTCTTCCTCCCCCGCTTTGGGCATTGGTCATTTGCATGGCAAATATTGATTCCTTGCTGTTGTTATTAGCCGGTAGCCATACCGTGCCAAAGTCGGGTAACAGGTCATATGCCCCTAAATTCATTACCTGCTTATAGGTGGCAGCGGCCTGTACCCATTTGCCGGCATCGCCAACAACATTTGCCGTACCCGAGTTATGTAGCGGGCTTGCGGCATAAAGCTCAACCCACGCTTTTAAGGTTAAAGCAGCTCCCTGTGTTGCCCGCCCGTAATCGGATGTAGTTACCGGCAAATCGGCAGCAGCGGCGGCCAGTTCAGTTACTATAAACTTTTCGGTTTCATCAGCCGTGTTCCGGGGGCGATAAATGGCATCGCCCTGGGTAGTATTATTTAAAACATCTGTTATAATTGGAACACCGCCATAGGCAATGTACAGGTACTGATAAAAGAACGCGCGAAGAAAACGAACCTCGGCTATTCTCTTTTTCTTATAATCGGCAGAAAAATTTGAGGCAGTTACCTTTTGAATATACAGGTTACACGCCCTTATAAATTCATAATTTCCGGCCCCGTCATTATTTGAATTTGTTCCGCGCGACCAGCGCCACATTCCCCATGGACCAACGGGCATTAAATTGGGCGATACCGCGCCAGTGTATATCATCTGGCGGGCATCAAACCATTCGGCCCCTACATATGAATTGTCAGAAAACTGGTCAAGCAATTCTGTTTCATTATTCAGGTGTGGCAAATCTGTATAAATATTATTCAGGAAAATATCGGCGTTCCCTTCCGATTCAAAAACGGTTTGATCCGAGAGCCTGTCTTTAGGTGTTACATCCAATAAATCTTTTTTACAGGAAAATAAACCTAATAAAAGCAGTACAATAAAACTGTACCCGTAAATTTTGTTTATGTTGATCATTTTTTTACTTTTTAAGAGGTTGTTTTTTTTAGAATGTTATGTTCGTTCCAAATGATACTACCTGTTGCTGAAAATAATACTGTCCGTTAGTTGAGGAAGCCTCCGGGTCAATCACTTCTTTCATATAAGGCGTCCAGGTCCAAAGGTTTTGGGCAGCTATATAAAACCGTGCGGATTTGATACCAACGTGTTTGATTAGTTTAGAAGAAAGTGTATATCCTATCTGGGCGTTTTTTAGCCTGATATAAGTATCATTGCGCATAAACCATGTAGAATACTGCTGGTTGTTTGGCACAGGAGCGCTTGTTAACCTTGGATACGTGGCATTGGTATTAGCAGGTGTCCAATGGTCCTGGAACTGAAGCTGTGTTGCAGATGAGGCAATATCAAAAGGATAAGCTATAGTGCCGCCTATTTGTATGTTGCTTAGGGTAGCTCCCTGGAACAGCAGGTCGACATCAAAGCCTTTCCATGCAAAATTTGGCCTGAGGCTAAATTGCATTTGCGGTGTTGATGAATGGCCTATCACTTTTTTATCACTGTTGTCGGTACTTATTTTACCATCGCCATTTATATCGGCATACCTGATATCGCCGGGGTGTACAGTACCCCAGGGTTGTGCAGGGATGCCTGCCTTTAAGCTTCCATCTGAATTAAAATCACCAGCCTGGAAATAGCCTAATGCTACATAACCAAACGGTGTACCTAAAGCCCTGCCGGTTTGGCGTGTATTGATATTGTTATAACTATCGGCAAGCTCATCAACCCTTAACAATTTACTTTTAGCGTAACTAACTATCGCTGTTACTCCCCACCGCATGCCGTTGGCATAATGCTGTTCGGTACCCACGGTAAGATCAAAACCCTGGTTACTCATGATACCGTAGTTTTCCTGCGAAAGACTTATTCCATATTCAGAGGGAGCAGTAATCTGGCGGGTAAGCAGCATATTATTTCTTTTTTGATGGAAATAATCTACCTCAAAAGATAATTTACCTTTCCACAATGTGCCTTCGATACCGGCGTCGAACTGGTTTTGGCGCTCCCAGGTAATATTGGGATTAGGCTGCTGACTTTCATATACACCCTGGGTAGCTGTAGGCGTACCATTTGTTGTAAAAACAGCCCCCGACCCTAACTGGTAAGCACTTAAGTATTGAAAAGAGCCCCCGGCCAGGTTTCCGGATTGCCCGTAAGATGTTCTGAGTTTCAGCGCATCAATCCAGGGATAATTATTTTTTATAAAATTTTCTTCAGAGGCATTCCATGATAAGCCAAAAGTTGGGAAAAACCCGTACCTGTGTCCCGGAGCAAAGTAATAATGCCCATCGTAACGGCCTATGGCTTCGGCCACATACTTGCCGTTATAGGTATAGTTGGCCCTGTAAACATAACCCACCTGCTTTTGCGCGCTGGAAGAGCCGCTATTTTTAGTATCAGTACTTAAAGCGCTTCCCGCATCCAGTTCGTCAATATCCAGGTTATAGTTATCCCTTTCATCCCGTTGTGAACGGTATTTTTGGTTACGGTACTCGGCAACGCCCAAAAAGGTAACACTGCTTTTGCCAAAAGTATTATGGTAATTAAGATAACCCTGGTACGTAAAAGCCTTATTTAAAGAGTTATTGATAATTAAAAGTGGTTTGGACTGGCCATCTGTTGCTTTTGAAAATATATAAGGTGTGGATGATGTGTTTACTGAATAATAAGTAGCAGGGGTTTGCCAGTTTTTTGCATACTCAGAATATGGATCATAACTTGCAACTCCCTTTATGCTCAATCCTTTTAAAAAGGGTAATTGCTGCTCAATACTCAGGTTAGTCATAATCTGGGTATTCTCTTCATTATTATAACCGCTATCATATGCCTCGCCCAATAAACTCCTGTTCTGGTATCCGCCATAATAGCCGTTTGAATATTTGATAGCATAAACCGGCGGATTACGGAATGCCTGGTACATGATGGCGCCGGCAGACCTGCCCGGATAATAGTGATCCTCGACCCAGCCGCTTACCGATACTGATACGTTGGTTGTTTTTGTAGCCTTTGCATCAATTTTTGCTAACAAATTATACCTGTTTAGCGAAGTTGATGACCATTGCCCCTGCTGGTAGGTATAACCTAAGGACGTATAATATTTTACATTATCGGTTCCTCCCGAAAGTTCAATATTATGGGTTGTTAATACCCGGTTTTTCAGGATCAGGTCTTTTAAACCGTTACTGCTTGGATATTTATCAATATCGGCATCTGCCACCTTATTTGCTGATTTCAGATAGCCCTGCAGATCAGCAGCAGAATACGGCACAGTTGCGCTGTTTTCGTTAAACGCGGCTTCGTTCTGCATCAGCGCATACTGGTATGAATTAACCATTTGGGTTAATCTTGTTGGGTTTTGGAAACCTACATAACTATTATAGGATAAGCTTGGTGCACCGGATTTACCTTTTTTAGTAGTAACTAATATTACACCATTGGCACCCGCCAAACCATAGGGGGCTACAGCCGCAGCATCTTTTAAAACCGTAAATGATTCGATAGAATTAGGATCTAAATGGGCAAAGTCACGATAAATACCATCTACTACTATGAGCGGGGAGTTGTTACCTGTGGTACCTATACCGCGTATGTGGATATCTGCCCCATCATAACCGGGCTCACCGGTTCCCTGTGTAATAATTACCCCCGCCACGCGGCCTGTTAAACTGTTGCTTAAGTTAGCAACCGGCGCATTGGCAACAAGCTCGCCTTTTAAAGTGGATACAGCAGCAGTGGTTGAAGCCTTTTTTTGTGTTCCGTAACCCACCACAACTATCTCGTTAAGCTTAGATGTTTGTTCCTTTAAAAGAATGTCTATTGTATTGTTATTACCAACTTGTTTTTCCTGGATTTCAAAACCTATAAATGAAAAAACAAGAACGGCGTTTTGATCGGGAACCGAAATTGAGTATCTCCCGTCGCTATCAGAAACTACCCCGTTTTGGGTTCCCTTAACCACAATACTTACACCCGGTAAAGGCTGATTATTCGCGTCGGTAACTCTACCCGAAACCTTAATAGCCTGCTGAACCGGGGGTGGAATAGCCGCTGCCCTCCTGATAACTATGGTATTGAGGTTAATGGTATAGGTGAGCATCTGGCCTTCCAGGCAGCGGTTCAGTACTTCTTCAAGGGATGCGTTTTTTAAAGATATATTAACAGGCTTAGCGGCCTTAACCATTTTGGAGTCGTATACAACAGTATAATTGCTTTGCTGTTCAATTACCTCAAAAATTTCTTTTAAAGAAGCACCCTTTTTAATGACCGATATTGTTTGAGCATACGTAGCAGCCCTTACCTGTAGAAAAGTTGCTATCACTAAAACAAACGTAAGTTTCATGGTTAACAATAATTTAAATGGCACGCAGAATTCTCTCCTGCGTTTATATGCAGTATAAATTTTATACATTTGAATGTTAGGTTAATTAATAATTGGTTGATACAAGAAATTGGTTTTTAGTTACCTGGCAGCTTGGTAAAAAGCTAAGCAAAACCAGGGGCGCAGCAACGCTCCTGGTTTATTTGGTAAAAATGTTTGGCAGGTATAACTATTGCATAACAGTTACCCTCCTTCCCTCTACTTTAAAATGAATAGTCCTGGTTAGCTCCAGCGTTTTTAGCAGGTCGCTGATGTTATTATAGCGTGAAATTTTTCCGCCAAATTCTTTTCCTTCCATATTTCCCTGGTATTGTACATCAACATCATACCACCTGGCCACCTTCCTCATGATACTTTGTATATTTTCATCCTGGAATATAAAAAAGCCATTTCTCCATGCCATGGTTTCTTTCACATTGGCCGGTTGTACAATAATGTTTTTGGAGTTGTTTGTTGCTATTGCCTGTTGCCCGGGTTTTAATAATACTGCCGAGCCATTCTTCCTGAATTTAACCGAACCTTCCAGCAGGGTGGTTTTCAGCTCTGGTTCATCTCCGTAGGCCATAACATCAAAATGGGTTCCCAGCACCTCTATTTCGGCACCGTTTGAAAGCACTTTAAAAGGCATGTTTTTATTCCTGGCAACTTCAAAATATACCTCACCTGTAATTTCAACACTCCGTACTTTACCCTGGAACGCCGTAGGGAATTTTAAGGAGGATGCGGCATTTAGCCATGCTTTTGTCCCATCGGATAAAACAACCTGGTATTCTCCGCCCCTGGGTGTGCTTACCGTATTATATACCACCGGTAAATTTGAAGATGGGTTATGTGCGTGAGTGGCATTATAAACCACTTCGCCATTTTTTGTTTTATTTATGGCGGCATTACCCTGTTTGGTTACGATACCATTTTTTGCACTATCCAGGATAATCTCTGATCCGTCGGCCAGGGTAAGTAAGGCTTTGTTGCCACCCGGTAAAATACCATTTTTAAGCGGCAAGGATTTATGCTGAACAAGCGATATTTTTTTGTCGTGGCGATTCGCAACGTATAAACCGGCGCTAAATGCAACCAACAAAATGGAAGCAGCTACAGACATCCATTTTATTTTAATTTTTCTTAATATAAATGGATTTTTCTCTACCCGATCGCTTATTTTATTAAATATTTTCTGCTCAAATTCTTCCCTTTTTCCAATTTTTTCGTCCCAGGGAATATCTTTCAAATCAAACTCATCCAGGTAATCATCCAAAAGTTTTCGTTCCTCTGGCGTACATTTACCGGATAGGTATTTCTCATACAATTCAATGTAATCTTGCTGGTTCATGAATTCATATTAGGTTCTAAGTGTATAGGCACTTTTTTAGGGGTGTACACACATACAATTGGGGTAATAATTAAATAAAAATCATAAGCAACTCATTATCAGTTATTAATATTTTAAAAAAAAGCATAAATTGTACCGGCATTATTTTAATTAAATAACATAATTTTAACCAGCCAATTATTATGTTGAATAATCACTTAACAGATGCACAGTTGTGGGAAGCCATCATTAATGATGATTTCCGTGCTTTTAATGCATTATTCAAGCGTTACTGGCAAAAATTATTCATGAATGCTTATACCCAGATAAAGGATAGAGATGCCTGTGAAGAGATTGTGCAGGATATTTTTATTTATTTGTGGAATAAGAGAAAGCAGTTAGAAATAGAGTCGTTCCCAAAGTACCTTACTGCCTCAATCAGGTATAAGGTTTTAAATCATTTAAGGTCGGCAAAATTATCCCAACTATCTTATATAGAAGATCTTAACAATATACGTGATCATGTTTGCGCCAATGAGGGTGATGAAAATATTGAGCAAACAGAATTAATTCAACAACTCCATGCGTATCTCGACCACCTTCCAAATCGCTGTAAGGAGATTTTTGTAATGAGCAGACTGGAACATTTATCAAACGAGGAGATTGCCGCACATTTAAACATATCTAAACGAACCGTTGAAAACCAGGTTACTAATGCTTTAAAGCTATTAAGGCTGTCTTTAAAGGATTCGGCCTTTGTATTTTTGCTTTTGGCTATTATTTCAAGACGGTAATTTCCTGGCATCTCTGCTCCAATGCCAGGAATCATTAAATTATTTGTCGGCCACGCAGCGAAAACCGAGGTGTTCCATACCGCTATCCTCTGTACTTTTCATCCGGCGTGATACCCGGTAACCCGAGCAGTAACTGTCATTGCACAGAAATGAGCCGCCCCTGATCACCCGCTTAATGGCATAAGGCTCATCCGGGTCGAAGCTTTTAGCCGGTCCCGCTGGATTCTTGATTCCTCCAGGCTGGCTGATAGTTTTATAATAATCATTATTATAAAAATCTGCGCACCACTCCCATACATTGCCGGCCATATCATATAAGCCATAACCATTTGCCGCAAAGCTTGATACCGGCGCCAACCCATAAAATTTATCCTTCACTGTATTTTTATCGGGGAAGTGGCCCTGCCAGGTATTGGCTTTGGCTTTACCCTGGTCAACAGGCTCGTTACCCCATGGATAAACGTTACGCTCCAATCCACCACGGGCAGCCCACTCCCACTCCGCTTCGGTGGGTAAACGTTTACCGGCCCATTTACAATAAGCAACGGCATCGTACCAGGAAATATGCACAACAGGGTAATTCTCTTTTCCTTTAATACTGCTGCCAGGACCATGCGGGTGTTTCCAATCGGCGCCTTGTTTCCAGGTCCACCACTGGCT
This sequence comes from Mucilaginibacter sp. P5_A6, assembly GCF_056400585.1. Lineage (NCBI taxonomy): Bacteria > Pseudomonadati > Bacteroidota > Sphingobacteriia > Sphingobacteriales > Sphingobacteriaceae > Mucilaginibacter > Mucilaginibacter sp. P5_A6. The sequence goes on from NZ_JBFUKZ010000009.1 coordinate 188,716, forward strand.
GTAATCATTCAGGTTAACAGGATGCGTTGGCGCACTAAAAACCAGCGATGCGGGCACCAGAAGGCTCTCGTCGGGCTTTTCGGTTCCGGGAGGCAATTGTTTTTTTAGTTCGTTCCAATCGGGTTTCTTCTCGGCGGTGGTCACATAATGCGTGGCCTTTACAAACCTGCTAAATTCGGCATTGGTTACTTCGGTAGCATCAATCCAAAAACCATTAACCGTTACCTTATGCTTCGGATATTCATCCGGGGAGGCCTGTTTATTATCGGCACCCATCAGGAAGGTACCAGTCTTTATAAAAACCATACCCTCATGCCCTTTGCTTGCTCCCGGTTTCTCCAATAACACTGCCTCGCGGTTGGCTAATGATGGAAAACGAGCCGGGATGTTCGATTCACAGCAAATAGCTTTTTTTGCCGGCAATGCAGGTTTTACTATAATGCCTGCAGCAGCTGGTTTGGGTTTACACGATGAAAAAGACAAGGCGACGCCTATCATTGCAATGCCACAACCTATGCCAAATAATTGCTTACTTCTGCTTATAAATAATTCCTTCATCACCGGCTAAATGTTTTGTTTTTAATATTATATCTTACTTATATTCTTAATTCGCTTTAATATCAAGTATAGCTTTAGGTTTTATTAAATTGAAATCTAAAACTACATTGTTTGCGTTTACCCATTGCAGGTATTCCAATGAAAGCTTTTTGACAACATCAGGATTTTTTGCTGCCAGGTTGTTGGTTTCCCCGCGATCGCTTTCTATATCATACAGTTCCCATTGATTTACCGGGAATACCGATACCAGTTTCCATTTACCTTCGCGGATGGCCCTGTTGCCCCATAATTCCCAAAACAGCGGTTTATCGCGGTTAAGGTCCTCGCCCTTAAAAAACAGCCCCGTAAGGCTTTTGCCAATTAATGGATTGGTTTTAGTTCCATTGAAAGCTGCAGGGTATTTAGCGCCCGCCACATCGTAAAATGTAGGTGCCAGGTCTACCAGGTGTGCAGTTCCCTTTGCAATGGTATTGGCTTTTATCTTACCGGGGAACCAGGCGATCAATGGTGAGCTCATACCGCCTTCATATAATGCCCCTTTAAAAGAACGCAGCGGCGAGTTGGAAACAAACGACCAGTTTTTCCCCTGGGCTTCAAATGAGCCAGCGGTGCCTACAGGCCCCAAATTGCGCGCGGCATGTACTTTACCATGAGCTACATCTTCGGCAGGCGCCCCGTTATCCGATATGAACACGATCAAAGTATTATCATCCTTTTTTAGCTGCTTTAGTTTATCAAGCACCTTGCCTACGTTCTGGTCCATACGGTCAACCATGGCGGCGTAAACTTCCATCTTGGCCTTCCATAATTGCTGCTCATCATAGGTGAGGTTATCCCAATTGGGCACTTCCGCATCTCTTAATGCCACAGGTTGATTAGGGTCACGTAAACCTAATTGTACCTGGCGGGCCAGGCGTTCTTTACGTAACGAATCCCACCCGATGTTGTACCGGCCCTTGTATTTGGCAATATCCTGTGGCAATGCCTGTAGTGGCCAATGAGGCGCGTTAAAGGTTAAGTATAAAAAGAAAGGCTTATTGGTTTTACTTTGGTCATCCAAAAATTTGGTGGCATGATCGCCTATCTCATCCGTCATATAATAACTGTCATCCGGCTTGTGCCAGCGCTTGTTATCTTCTTCAATGACCACAGGATACTTATTACCCACCAAAGGCATATAACCTGTATTAAAATAGTTTGCCGCGCCACCGATAATCCCGAAGAAATGATCAAAACCCCGCTGGTTTGGCCAACTGGCACTATCGTTACCTACATGCCACTTGCCCGACATTAAGGTACTGTAGCCATTTTGCTTTAAAACTTCGGCCAACGTTAGCGACTCCTTATTCAAATAACCCTGGTATGCTGGTAAACCCAGGTTTTGATCAAAATAACCTATACCCGCCTTATGCTGATCCTGGCCCGTTAAAATAGATGCCCTGGTTGGCGCGCAGATGGCATTGTTGTAAAACTCCTTTAAGCGCAGGCCCTGTGAGGCCAGTATATCCAGGTTGGGCGTATGAATCTCGGAGCCATACGAGCCGAGGTCTGAATAGCCCATATCATCAACTACAATGAGGATAATATTAGGCTTTTTACTTTGGGCCCGAACCTGTTGTAAACCGGTGCCTGCTATTAAAAGCGCGGCGCAGGCAATACTTAATTTTTTCATTTATTTTTTTGATTTGGGTGATGGCGTATCTGTCATTGATAGTAGGCAGCAGATCGTTCACATGACTTTATTGCGTTCTGATACCGCCTTTATCCTTTATTCCCTTTGGGTAAAAAACAATCAATGGGTTGCGCGTGCCGCCTTCTGAATTGGCATCCTGTTTCCAGTACTTAAATGGCGTATTTGCAGCCTGCGCCCAACCCAGCGGGTAGTTTACCTCGGTACCTTTTGGAGTACCAATATCGTCTATTTTGCTGAGATTATATTTAATAGTTTCCTCCTCCGAACGACCATTAGTAAGTATAGAACGATCGACATCGCCATTCTGATCTGCCATCCAGATCACCGGCAAGGCTCCCTTGCCGGTGTAATTTGCGCTAATGCGTAACGGTTATTTCATCTTAATATGATTTAAAGTACCGGAATAAATAGTTGTATTATTTTGTGCTGACAGCATAAATAACCCGTCCTTCAGCCGTTAACGGAAATAATAGAAAACCTGCAGGAAAAGATGATTTTTAGCAACAACAGCAACGACAGCTTTTTAGCTGTGCTGGTGTAGCCGGGGAGAATGTATTTAAACCTGGAGCAGGATTTAAAAAAGTGTTCATTGTTTTAATTTTACGGAGGCAAATATAGAATTATTTTCATAAACTACTAATTCTATAGGAATTATATTTTTTTTTGATTAAGAATACCTTTTGCGGCCCGTTTTTGTTAGTGGATTACAATAATTGATACTACGGCATGTAGCAAAATTTCGCGAAATTCTAAGGTTTGTCATCCTGAACGGAGTGAAGGATCTATTCGCAGACTGTACAGGGCGAAGAGGTATGGCGAATAATAGATGCTTCACTGCGTTCAGCATGACAAAAGACCTTTTTTTGCAAACACGTCATAGGTGGTTATAAAATCCTGCATCCTGTTCCATTCTGCCTCTTAAAAATTACTCCCCTTTTGATTTTCCTAATTTATCAAACTCAACCACACCCGCCCTGGTAGCCCAGGAATTATACATCGCAGTGAGCTCAGCAATCTTTTGCGGATACCTGGCGCTCAGATCGTTTAACTCAGAGCGATCAGTGCTGATGTTATAAAGCTCCCATTTATTGGCCGGCCATTGGGATACCAGTTTCCAATTACCCTGCCTTACCGCCCGGTTGCCTTCATGTTCAAAAAACAGCCCGTTATGCCCTTCCCATTTTTGCCCCTTAAATACCGGAACCAGGCTGATGCCTTCGGTTGGTGTTATGGTATTGCCGTGGTAAACTTTAGGGTACGATGCTCCGGCCAGGTCAAGGCATGTGGCCATCAGATCAATAATATGCGCCGGTTTGCTAACTATGGAACCCGGCTGAATTACACCCGGATAGTAAGCTATAAAAGGTGTGGCTGTTCCGCCTTCGTACTCCCAGTGCTTAAATAAACGGAATGGCGTATTGCTCACATTAGCCCCCAATGTTTCGTATGCTGTAAATGATGTGGAGTCACTTGCCGGTTTATTGTTTGCAGCCAGTACTTCGGGTGTAAAACCAGCGCCTTTAATACTTTCATTACTGGCCCCGTTATCTGATAAAAACATGATCACTGTATTTTCGTCCTCGCCCAAATCCTTCAATTTTTTTCGGATGAGGCCTATGTTTTGGTCCATACGATCAACCATGGCGGCATATACCGCCATTTTGGCATCAAAACGTTCTTTTTCTTCCACGGTCAAACTATCCCATTCGGGTACATTTTTATCCCTGGGCGAAAGCTGCTCGTCTTTACCGACAATGCCCATTTGTTTTTGGCGTGCAAGCCGCTCCTCCCTAAGCTTATCCCATCCCTTCATATACCTGCCCTTGTATTTGGCAATATCCTCTGGCAGCGCCTGGATTGGCCAATGCGGACTGGTAAAAGCCATGTATAAAAAGAAAGGTTTGTTGGTTTGTTTATTATCGTCAATAAATTTAATGGCATAATCGGCATAGGCATTTGTTGAATACCAATTTGGTCCGGGTGTATACTCCTTATCATCCAAAGCGATGGTTAATTTTTGATTTGGGCGATATGGCATAGTTGGATTAAAATAACTGCTTGCCCCATCAATCAAACCAAAATAATGATCAAAACCGCGCTTAACCGGCCAGCGCGAAGGATCCGTACCCACATGCCATTTGCCTGCCATCAGGGTATTGTAACCTCCTTCTTTAAGGGCCTCGGCAATAGTTACACAATTTTGATTAAGATAGCCCTGGTAAGCAGGTACATCACGATGATTTACCATATCGCCAACACCTGCCTGGTGCTGGTAAAGCCCCGTAAGTAACGATGCACGGGTTGGGCAGCAGCGCGATGCATTATAAAACTGGGTCATACGCAATCCGCCTTTTGCCAGGGCATCAAGATTTGGGGTTTGAGTTTCGGCCCCAAAGCAGCCAATATCAGAATAACCCATATCATCCGCCAGGATAATAATGATATTTGGCCGTTTTGAAGCCGGCTTATTTTGGCCGAATAAAAAATTACTTATTACTGTAAACAGAATTATTATACCGATTACTTTTTTCATAGGATAGCCATAAAATGGTTTTATAACGTTTTGTTTGGGTGAATTTATTAAACCCCCAAGGCCTCCCCTATGGATTGTTACAAAGTGTAAACAATCCCCAGGGGCCATGCCTCTTTTATCTTTATTTTAAATAGGGCCAGCGGCCCGGATCATTTTGTAACAACGGGTTTTAACCCGTTGAAAAAAGAAATGATATGTCAAGAACCGTAGGTTCGGCACATATAAACCGTAAAATTTGTCGTTCCTACGGAACTCTTAACAGGAGCTTTAATTGTCAACGGGTTAAAACCCGTTGTTACAATATAATTCGTCCGCTATGCGGACTATATAAAATAGCTTACCAATAAAAACCGTCGTAGAGCCATAAAATTGGATAAACAGCGCAAGCTTATTTTCCTGTTAACTTAGCAAACTCCGCCTCGGTAATTTTAAAAACGGTACCATGCCTGATACCTTTTGGCATTTTAATCTGACCGGATATATCCGTCCATTGCTTCAGATTGGTTGATGTGATGGCGCCGTATTGATGATCACGGTATTTATCAAAATAAATAATCCATTGATTGCCAATGTGCAACGTTGTTGGTCCTTCTGCCCAATAATTACCTGTTATTGGTCCACCGGGTTTTGAGTATGGTCCCATCAGTTTATCGGCATAAGCTATTTTGATATTTTTTTGTACCGGATGCAGGGTTTCATCTTTAAAAACCATCATAAAGCGTTTACCATAAGGAACTATAGTAGCATCGATACTGTTAAAACCCGGATCAAATAGCAAACGTGTTGAACTGTAAGTTTTAAAATCTTTAGTGGTAATGTAATAGATCCGGTGATTGTATTTACTCTCGGCAACGCTATCAACCAGCGGGAAACGCCCATCAATAGTAGTGGCCCAATAGATCATGTATGATTTTGATGATCCATCATACGTAATTTCGGGCGCCCAGCAGTTACGGGCTCCCGACTCATGTGCCATAACGGGTAATTGCTGCTGCTCCGACCAATGCAGCAGATCGGGCGAGCTGGCGTAACCTATACCTTTATCTGTCCAGCTATCCGTCCAAACCATGTGGAACAAACCATCAGCTCCGCGGATGATACATGGATCACGCATCAGCTTGTCATTTGAAACCATCGGCGTTAAAAAAGAACTGTCGCCTTTTAAGGCCGTCCATTGCAACCCATCATTACTATAAGCCAGGTGTAAACCATCCTGCCCGTTATCTCTAAAGTAGGAGAACATATATACTTCTTTGGCCTGGGCCTGGGCATCTGTTTTCCATGCGGATAACAACAATAACAGGAATATTAGTTTTTTCATAGGGCAATGTTTACCGGCAATCTTGTTCATTTCTTATTATTTTATATCAATGGAAATATCTTCGCGATTGTTGCGCGCAGTTTTAACCCAAAGTAAATGATTTGTTTTATCATAATACCATCCGGCAGCATTGTTTAATGCGTCGGCACTGCTCACAATTTTTACAGCCTCCTTATTTTCAGCTACCATGGATGGCTCCTTATCGCCACTCCAATGTATTTTAGCCAGGTAACCATGTGGTGTCGGGTTGTAACTGCCGGCAGGCTTTTTAATACGTAACGCCCAGCCCCCGGTAACATTTGCTACGGTAATTTGGGTAATCGCTTTTTCGCCTTGCCGATATTTCAGGCTAATGCCATCATCCTCATACAGTTTAAATTCAGATGCCTGGTACGGGAAAATATCCAGCGTAATCACATCCACCGGTTTTTCATCCATATATTTCATAGCCGGTTGCATAGGGATAATACTGCCTGCTTTTACAAAAAGCGGCAACTGGTCATGGGGTGTTAATATATGAATATATTGTTTTCCGTCATACTTTTTACCCGTCCAATAGTTAAACCAAACACCGGCTGGTAAATACACCGTACGGGTTTGGGCTCCTTTTACAGTTACGGGGCAAACCATCATGTTATCACCAAATAAATATTGATCGGCTATGTTATACGTATTCGGATCATCCTGGTATTCCAGTACCAGGGCACGCATCAGCGGTATGCCTGTTTGGTATTGTTTATAGGCGTTGCTATAAATATAAGGGATCAGCCGGTAACGCAGGTCGTCGTATTTTTTAAAGTTGGCCAATGCTTCTGTGCCATAATTCCATGGTTCTTTATATCCCGGGTGGTCCATGCCAAATACCATGGCAACCGGGCTAAACATACCAAACTGCACCCAACGCATATACAACTCCGGATCGGCAGGATGTTCAAAACCGCCCATACAATGCGCCCAATACCCTACGCCCGACAGGCCAGTATTTAACCCTGCTTTAATAACCGGTGCAAAATACTGCCATTCGCTGGGCCAGTCGCCGGCAAAAATGTATGGATAACGCTGTATGCCCGAGTAGCCCTCCCGGGTTTGGTTCAGGCCGCGAATGCCATTATATTCCTGGAACTTTAAATAAGGAGCTTTGGCATAAGCTATGGGGAAAACATTATGTAGTTGCGCAACCTCTTTACCTGTAGGCCCAACCTTTTCACTTTCATTTGCTAATGAACCAAAGGCGCTGCCTTCATCGGTTTTCAGGAATTTTGCGCCTATGGAAGCCACTTTCATTACCCCGTTATCCCACCACCAGTTGGTAGCCTGCTGATCAAAAAAGTTCACAAACTCGCCCGGTTTGCCGTTTTCGGGGTAGGTAAAACCTTTGGCCTTTGCCTGGTCAAGCAGATTCAGATTTTTGGCATTATCAAACCGCGGGCGAATGTGCAAGCCCACCATTTTAAAGTTCATGGCATACAGGCTATCGAACATGGCTTTGGGGTTTTTAAATGTTTCGCGCCATTCAAAGGTTGTAGCACCCTTGCCCCCGTTTTTACCAAACAACCGCCAGGTAGAATCCAGGAACAAAATATCAACCGGGATCCCCATTTCGCGCATCTTGCGTGCAAGCTCAATCACATATTTATCAGATGTAAGTTCTTCATGCCCCCAGGTACCGCCGCTATAAGTACCCATGTGCAACCCGAAGGCAAAGCGCGGCAATAAAGGCGATTTGCCGGTTATTGACAGATAGCTGTTTAATATGACCGGAAAAGTTGGGCCATAAATAAAATAATAATCCAGCTCACCATCATTGGCTTTAAAGCTGTATTCATCATCGCTTTTGCTACCCATGTCCCATGCTGTGGCCGATGAATTATGCAGATAAATGCCATATCCCCGGGTGCTCATAAAAAACGGCACCGGGCAATAGTTAGCTTCGTTGACGTTATAAGCGCCCAGCAAATTATCTTTGTTTTTGCCCCGGCCCACATTTAATTTTACCAGTTTGTTACGCTGATCTACAAAATCCATACGCTCACCAAAACCAAAAAAGTGTTCATTGGGCATCAATTGTTTGGTACACATCACCGTATCGCCCATGTGATGCAGACCACCATTTTTCGGTACATATTCAGATGATAACATCACGCCCTTGGTATCAGATATATTGATGATGAATGGGGATTTAATAACCGTAATAATTAATGCTGATGTTTGAATAACGTAAGCAGATTTTGAATCGGTTACCTTATAATTTACCGCGGGCCAGTTATAGTTTTCCTGCATTAAATGCTCATCGGCCAAAAAATTACGGCTCCAGCTTGCCCTTACCCGGAACATGGAGGGCGAACAAAACTCAATTTGAACATCGCCGTTAACATTTTTAAAATATAGCGTATTGCCTTGTTTTTTATATCCCGACTTATTACTGCCAATACCCGTTTGCGCAAATGCATTTACGGTAAACATTAAAACAAGCGCAAGAAACAGCGTAACCTTCCTCATTATTTACTCAATTTATAAACTTCGCTGCCTGCCAGCAGGAAACAACCTAAACCATAATCTTCAAAATCGGGCACACTGTTATAAGTTACCGGCTGCCCGTCTTGAGGTTGCTTGCCGGTTCCCTGCACAAAACCCAGCATACCATCTGTATGTAAACTCCCGGCCGACATGGCATTCCAGGCTTTGGTAACTATAGGTAAATAGGTTTTCTTTTTGAGGATGCCATGGTTGATGCCCCAGGCCATACCATAAGCAAACAGCGCGGTACCTGTTAGTTCCTTGCCTCCAAAATTGGTGGAATCTTTTAAGCTCACGTTCCAGTAGCCATCCGCACGTTGCAGCGGTACCAAAGCTTCAATCATTTCTTTATAAACATTTAAATATTCATCACGATGCGGTGCTTTTTTTGGCATTACCTCCAAAACCCGCAACAAGGCTGCTAACACCCAGCCATTACCGCGCGACCAGTAACAATCGGCCCCGTTAGGCTCTTTGTAAGGAGTTACAAAATCCTTATCCCGCCACCAAAGATGATCGGCGGTGTTGTACAAGCCTTTGCCGCCATGAACGGTTTTGGTATAGTTATAAATGGCGAACATCTTTTCATAATACTTATCGTCCTTGTAAACCTCGCCAAGTCTGGCATATACCGGCATAGCCATTTGCAACGCATCAACCCAGCTCCAGTCGTCCTGTTTTTCGCTATTGACCATCAGGTCAATGCTTTGCTTTATTTTCTCTATACGTTCCGGCTTTTTATCTATCAGGTACAGGTCTATATATGTCTGTCCGCAGCATTGGTTATCGGCGTTCCGGGTGTCAACGGCACCGCGTGGCCCCCATTGGTGTTTTTCGCCCCAATCAACCGCGTAATCATAATATTTTTTTTGCGGATCAATTTTGTACATCCCCATCAAGCCTTCGTAATAAACCGCTCTCGTCCACAGGTTACTGGTTCTCGTATTACCTTTTACGGTAACAGGGGCGCCTGCATCCGGCCATTTTTGCATAAAATAGTTGTTAGCCAAAGTCATATCGGCCAATACTTTACTTTTTGATGGCAGCTGGGCGTGTACAGCGCCCGCCGTAATCATGATTGCACCCGCGCACAGTATCATTTTCAGTTTTGCAAATAGTTTATTCATATTGTAGGTTTTGATGTATTTCTATTTAGTTAATTCACAGGTTATTATCTCCGGCTTTTTTAAGGCATCTTTTTAAGTCCTTCCCATCTTACTTTCCATTTTCCGTCTTTTGGAAAACCTGGATTAGCAACGGTTGAACCATCCCAGCCGGCACACATCATGGCTACAGCAGCCAGCAATCCGCCATTGCCCGGCAGGTAGAGGCGTAAGCGACCATCCTGGTAATTATGGCCGTTGGGCAGGTAGGTATTGGTTTTTATGGGCATAAATAAAGCCTCAATGGCTTTTTCGGGCATATTTAAGCGGGCAGCGGTCATGGCTGTCATCGGGAAATCCCAGCCCCAGGTATCTTTCCAGTCCCATACATTCCATACCAGGTCAAAAGTTTTCTTCATAACCAGGGTATCCAGCTTATTATTGTAAGGCAGCATACCATAGGCTGCCAATACCGCCGGATGATCTGTTTTCAACTTTGGATTGGTATAAGCATCGGGCGAGCTTTCCGCGGCAAGGTAAACGCCATTCTTTTGGGGTAGCTCCGCCAGTTTTTTCAGGATGAGCGCATATTTTTTATCGGGTTGCATACCCAAACGCGCACGCCATTCCTGGGCGGTTGTAAGCGCCCAGCGCCAGTATTGCAACTCATAAGTTGGGTTAAACGTTTCTTCGGGTTTATAGCGTTCCTGTGCCAGGATAATGCCCTTGCCTAAATTATAACGATCGTGCTCTTTATCGTAAGTTGGGAACGAGGCCATAAAATCGGCATCGGCTAATACCAGGTCTTTGTATTTATTCAGGGTCTGTTTATTGGGATGTGCGCGGTAATCCAACTCGGCAAAATAAATAAAATGCGGCTGCTGCCAGATCAGGAAGGCTCCTACCGATGACGGACTTTCATTACCATCAGGGTCGGTCATTTTTTGCCAGCGAACGCCATCGTAGCCTTGCCTTTTAGCTATGGCCCGGGCATTGGCTTTAACATGATGGTACCAGGTCATGCTGTTTTCCAGCAGTTGCTCCCTTCCCCAAAGTGCAAAGTGAATACCATGCCACCAGTGCATTTCCAGGTGGGGTTTACCATACCAGCTGTTATAGGTGAGCCCGGTTTCCTGCGGCGGTTGATGGCCGGTACATTGTATTTTGGTAAGATATTGGGATAGCACCACCCGCCGTTCCAGTTCATTGGCCCGCGGGTCTGTACTGCCGCTAAAATCAACCGCGCCGCCGCTTTGCCAAAAAGCCCTCCATTGCTGTATGCTGTTTGCCTGCGTTTGAGCAAAGCCTGGTAAAACCGCGGCAGTTTTGCGTGGGGTAAACAAACAGGTAAACGTTAACAGATCTGTTTTGCCCTGCGGGGATAACACAAACTGATGAGCGGCGGTATTTTTAATGGCTGCAGAACCTTGCCAATCCAGGCGCACAAAATATTGGTTAGTATCTAAACGATGAATAATTGTAGCCTGCTGCCGACCGGATGAAATGATAGCCGAAGAATGTTTCTCAGGATTTTTCCAGTTATCGCCATAATCAGTAAATTGATTGGTAGGAAACGGAAAACGCAGCCTTACTTTTAACCTGCCCTGGCTCAATAATTTAGATTGCACTTTTACTGACACCAAATCCTGCGCCTGGTGGGCATAGGTTTGTACACTTACAGCTTCGCCGTCAAAAGTAAAATAACTGTTGATGGCGCCCGTCCAAAGATCGAGTTCCTGGCGAATATTTTGAATCTCACTGATATTTCCCTCGGTTCCATTCTTATGCAATAGTATAAATCCAAGATTGCCCAGTTGTAAACGGTGCACATTTTCGCGGAACCAGTTGGCTGCATCTCTATTACGCCCAGGCTGGTTCCATTGCACCGCGTAGGTAACCTTACGGCCGTTGAGTGTATAGGTTTTAAATGTTTCATCAAACTTATAACCCATGGTATCTTTGAAGCTGTGCCAGCCCCACTCTGATTGTGTACCCAGCGGAATGCCTTTATCATAATGTTCGGGAAAAGTTTGCAGGCCGGTAGCATCAACCGTAAAAGCAAAACGACCATTACCAACCGACAGGGATGATAAGGTATCTGTACCCTTATTGATCACATTATGCCTTTGCACCAATGCCTTGCGGTTTATCGGGATTTGCGCCTTTATAATAACCGGCCAGGCACAGGTAAAAATTGCAAAATATACAGGCAGTAGTTTCTTCATCTTCCGGTTATTATGATTCTATTTTAAATATAAAAGGCGAAGCCGTCATGTATTTACCCCCTTGCGATGTGGTGAACATGTATGTAGGTTTACCGTTTTGAAACAATAGCTGCGGCCTTTCAAAGCGACCATATTTGTTTAAATATTTTGGAGGGGCCGGCTGGTTGATATGATAATATTCAGCATTAAAATAGCCTATTTCAGGTTCGTTCCACTTCTTGCCGTTTTTCGACTCCATGTACAAACCATACTGGTGGTTAAACACGCCCATATCCCGGGCCAGCATTTTAAAGCGGCCCTTATCCAGCCAAACAAAGGCATCTTCCAGTTGGGCATTATTGCCGCGTGCCGAAAAATCTATTACCGGGTTTGCCTCATACTTTACATAAGGCCCTTCCAGCTTATCGGAAATTGCCAGGCCATATTTGCGGTTTCCCTTTACCAGCGGATCGGTTGAGGTTTCATATTCTTTGGTGTTCCACGATTTATAGAATAACCAGTATTGCCCGTTGGGATGTTTGATGAATGCCGGGTTGGTGGTACAATGATCATCCCATGCTCCGATCGCTCCTGGCAATAATAAAGGTTCGTCCGGGCGTGTCCATGGGCCATCGGGCGAATCGGCAGTTGCCAGCCCGATACGCTTGGTATTGGTTTTGCCGTTGGAATTACCCATAAAAAACAGGCAATATTTGCCATCCACTATTTTGATCGACGGATTATGGCAGGTGGTTGCATCCCAATAGCCAGGCCCGCGTGGGGCAAGGATGGTTCCCGTAAACTTAAATTCGCTTTCGGGGGTATCGGCCACAGCATGGCATATTTCGGAACCATTAATCCATCCACCCATTTTTTTTGTTGCCACCCACCGGGAAAAAAACACATGAATTCTGCCGTCCGGCCCTTCAATGGGACTATTGCACCAAACGTAGTAGCCTTCCATTTCCAACGCACGACCAACCGGTTTCAGTTTTTTGGCAAAAGAAGAAACATGGCCTTCCGGTGCGCCAAATGCCAGGCCAGGCAGTAATGCCATTGCCGAAGCCAAACCTAAGTGCTCAATAAAGTCTCTTCTTTTCATGGTTTAAATTTCCCTTGCTGAACCCTTGCCATTACTTTAAATATTTATTCAAGGCCAGTTTATTGAATGACCTGATCCCCTGGATCACAAATTTTGCATTTAACTGCGCGCCCGGCTCAAGCGTGTGGGTAGCATCCGTACCAAAATAGGCCGATTTTACTTTTGCCTCACCCTCCGCATCATAATCATCCGCTATCATTTTATTCAGATCGACGAAATAAGTACCGGTTTCCTCGCCTAACTCCCTGGCCCATTGCCCGTAACTGTTCTGGTTGTTGCGGCCGGCAGATTTACCATCCTTCCAAACATTGCGCGGTATTGGCGAACAAATAATGGGCGTTCCGCCCTTGGCCTTTATATCCGCAATATATTTACGGATGTACCAGCCGTAGGTATGTACCACTTCCTGTATTTTCCTTATCGGGTTGTATATTTCCTGCTGCTCGTTGCCAATACCCTTAATGGTTCCGCGCGCGCGGGCGGTATCATCCAATGCCCCGGCATCGTTATGGCCAAATTGCATAATTACAAAGTCGCCGGGTTTTACTTTTGTCAGTACCTTATCCCATAACCCCAGCGTTTGAAATGTACGGCTGCTGGTTCCGCCCAGGGCATCGTTTTCAACTGAGATCCGGGTTGTATCAAAATAAGGGGCTATATAGTTGCCCCATCCCCACAAACCACCATCACCCTTACCCTTACCATTTTTTACGGTTGAATCGCCAATGAGGTAAAATGTTGGTTTATCAGCAGGTTTCATCAGCATAAAAGACGATAGCATGATCACCACTATCAGCAATAAGCTTAAACCTGCATTTTTACGCATAAAATTTTTCATAACAGCTTACCAATTAGTTTTTAAGATATTTATTTAAAGGATTCTTCGGATCGGCCCGGATGCCTTCGGCGACAGATTCAGCATTTACAGTAGCGCCTGCTTTATTGGTATGGGTATGATCCCCGGGAAAGAATTTCTTTACCGAATCGGGTCCCCATTGGTCATACTTATCAGCGGTGAGCCGGTTCATGTCAATAAAGATCGCCCCTTCCTGCTGCGCTACTTCCCGCGCCCATTTACCATAATCATTATCAGCACGGATCACTTTACCCTCGCGAAACTCATTGCGGGGAATCATTGACAAAACCATTGGCGTAGCGCCTTTAGCTTTGGTTTCCCTTATAAATTTGCGAAAATACCATCCGTAGGTGTGTCCGGTTTCTTTAAGCCCATTAGGCCAGGTAAGCTCTACTGTTTCCTCGCCCGTACCTTTTAATACACCGCGGTATCCTTTTTTTGTAGTATCGGGTTGGCTGCCTTCATTATGGCCAAATACCATCATCACATAATCGCCGGGCTTTAACAGGGAATCTACTTTGTTCCACCTGCCTTCTTTTATAAAAGTACGCGTGCTGCGGCCGGCCATTGCATGATTCTCGATATTGATCTTCGACAGGTTAAAATAGTTTGGAATGATACTGCCCCAACCCCATGTTTCCTTATCGCTGTTGTGGGTTGTGGAATCTCCGATGAGGTACAGTGTTGGCTTTTGCTGATTAACAAACGCCAGGCCCGCGAAAGCTACAATTAACAGGATAAAAATGGATTTTAATGGTTTTATCATGATATAGTTTTACTTTTTCTTAATATTTTTAGGTTTTAACTCATCGGGCGCGCCGTTTGTATAAGAAATAAACACCTCCTTGGATCCCGACTTAAGAACGTCTTCGATAGTGTTTATATCAATAACCCCGGCAGGCTTAAACTGCACCGACGACATATATTTGAGGATACTGTAGTACAATTGACAGGCTGCCGGCCTTTCCTTATCTATTGCCGGCGACAGATCCGCACTACTCACTATAATGCTTCCTTTACCCACCTTTGCTTCAAACAGGAAAGCCAGGCGGCGGTTCATGAACCAGGTGTCAATGGGCTGTATAACAGGCCGGAATGTAGTTGGAAAATCCTCCAGGTGCATAACCTGTGCGTTTAATAATACGTCCCACCATTGAATTTCGCTATATGATGCCGTTGGAAAATCATTAAATATGGGATGCCGGGGATCACACACAAATCCAAGCGTATGCGGCGGACGCATTTTAAACCAGGAGGTGTTCCAGAAAACCTGTGTAAAGGCCTGCACAATCTCCTTACCCTTAACTACCTTGCCTGCAACGTTCAAAAACACCTTGCCCCCATCATTAAGTACCTTTTTAGCTTTATCATCCAGCGATGTTGTATAATATACATCTGGTTTAATTTCGGGTAATGTTGCCGGGTATACCCAAAAATCCCAGTCGTTTATATAGGGAGAGTTTGGTACAGATACCTCCAGGTTCAGTTTTTCCGGCGATCTGATCCCTGATAATGGTACATTGATCTCGCCCGACTGCTGGCAATTGCCCATAACATAACTCTTTTTATTAAGCACACCCTGGCTAATCACCGTATGTTGTGCATCGGTTAGCTTCCAGTTCAATGCGGCAGTTATTGGCTTGCTGTAATTAAACAGCTCAACTGACGCCTTTAAGGTTTCATTATTATGGTATACAAATTTTTCGGTGCGGATAAGCGGCACAGTGGCATTGCAAAAACGGGCAAACTGCTTAGCCGTGATATAGCCTTTATTATCCCAAAAGGCATTAAGCACGCCAACCAGGGCGGTACCCTGCCCCGGATAATCATTCAAAGACAGTAATTGAAAGCCCGAGTAACCAGGTGTGCGCATAGCCTTTTCAATTTCATGTTTGTAGCATAGAGCCTGCAATTTACCCGAGGCGATCAGGAATTTTTCTGCTTCATCGGCCATACCGTGGTCTTTCAGATCTTCCTCAAAAAGTTCAAAATTTTTGGCTTTATAAATGCCGGTATATTTTTTAATCTCTTTAAAATCAGGAAACGCGCAGTACTGCCCCATTTCATGGGCTACAAAAGGTACATTAAACTGTGCAATCTGTTTGCTGTAGTCCGAATAACTTTCGGGCCGCTGGCTCCATGCCAGTCCCCGTGCGCCGGCACGGGCCATATACTCGTTGTTGGGTATTACCGGCCAGCTACCGCCTACAGCCGCCCCGGTATAAAGCCTGCGGGTATCTTTGGCTTTCCAATAGTCAACAAACTTAGTCAGGTATTCTACTTGTTTGCCGCTGGGCTCGTTGCCATAGGCCATCATACAAAACGATGGGTGGTTACCATACCATTTGGCTATACGGTTTGTTTCATCATAAATATACTGATCAATGGGACGGCCCAGCCCCAGGCCGCTGCCGTGATTAGCCCATGATGGCCCTTCCACATGTAAATAAAACCCTGCTTTATCTGCTGCCGCAAAGGCCGCTTCGGGTGGGCACCAGGAGTGAAAACGCATATGATTTAAGCCATATGCCCTGCATATTTTAAATATCCGGTCCCATTCAACTTCGGTTGTAGGTGGATAGCCGGTTAACGGAAATTCGCAGTTGTTCACCGTGCCGCGTAAAAAAACAGGCTTTCCATTAATAGTAAAAGTTTTTGCATCAGCCTTAAATTCACGCATACCAAAGGCAATCTGTTTGGTATCTGTGTCGCCTTTACCGGTAGTTAATGTAGCTGTAAGCTGATACAAAGCAGGGCTAAATTCATCCCAGATTTGCATTTTGGTGCCCATTGGCAAATCAATAGTTATTTCACTTGTACTATCCTTGATGGTAACAGACTTACTTACAGCCGGTATAAGCTGCGAATGCGCGGTATTAAATGCTTTGGCCGATAGGGTGATCCTGCCTGTAGTTTCACTACCTTCACTTTTAACCAATATTTTAATATGCGCTATTTTTTGTTTCAGATCGGGGTAAACCTGTACGTCTTCTAACCAGGTGGTTGCCCCGGCAAGGAGTTCCATTTTACCAATTACACCATTCCAGTTGCCTTGTGTATGATCGGTGATGCTATGGGAATCCGGACCAACATTAATGGCTTTTACCCGGTTATCAATACAAAGTGTTATGCTATGCTTTCCCGGCGATATTTTGCTGCCCAGATCAAACTGGTGCGGGGCTACCAGGCTGTTTTGCAGGCCAATCTCCACACTATCTACCCAAAGGCGGGTTTCTGTATGGACTCTTTCCAGGAAAAGCACTATGCGTTTGTTTTTCCAGCCTGATGGAATATCTACTTCCTTTTTATACCATGCTGCCCCCGTATAATGCTTAGGCGGTGTAAGCCAGAAGGGTATCTTCAAATTACCCGGCTGCCGGTATTTGGTCATGTGCGGATTATAAAACCATGAGCTGTCATAAATACTGCCTGTCCATTTTGTTTTTAGGGTGATATCGTCGCCTTTTAAATTCCCTGTCATAGAACCAGGCAGGTGAATGGTATCGGTAAGGGGTTTTAGAAACCATTTTTCTTCAATACCCTTACCGGCAGAATCTATCCGGAACTGCCACCGGCCAGCCAGTGAAATAATATTGCCCATCTTTTTTGCATCAGGGACAGACCAGGCACAAAAGAGTACACCCAGGATCGCGGTTATGCAGATCAGGAGGTATTTTATGCCTTTATATTTATTATTTATCTGCATTTATATCAATTAAATCGAGTTTTGTACCATCTTTAGTAATGATCTGAGATTTTTTCCATTCCCACCCCTGTGCAAACTTTACATCACCGGCGGTAGCTGCGTCAATATTGACATTATTGAAATGAAAATGCTGCATGGCCGACTCCTCCAGGCCGATGGCGTTAATGGCTTTTTTGGCACCCGTCACTTTAACATTGGAAATATAGATATCTTTAAAATGCGGCATCCCCTTTTCGGCCGGTTCTACCTGGTGCAGTATTTTTTTCCAATGCTCAGGTATACTATCTATATTATAACCATTGGGCAATTTGGAGTAACTGTAGCTGGGGTTCCAGTTCATGGTGATCTGGAAAGCCGTGCCTACACCATTCATGGTGATATTGGTGAAATGGATATCCTCCACCGTACCGCCCCTGGTAATGGCCGATTTAATATTGAGTCCATTGCTGGTGCCGTTGCCGGTAAGTTCGGTAGCCAGCACATGCCTGATGCCGCCTGATGTTTCGCTGCCGCAGGTGAGCAAGCCTGCACCAGCCCTTGAAATACATTTGCGGATCACCACATACTCGGTAGGCCGGTTCACCCTTAAACCATCCCAATCGCGGCCGGCCTTAAGGCAAAAATCATCATCATTGCAATCAATATCGCAGTTTTGTACCAGGATCCAGCTTGATGAATCTATATCAATCCCATCAGTTGATGGCCCGTGACCATCAACGTTGTTACGGATCGTTATTCCATCAACCGTAACCCGTGTGGAATACAGCAACTGAACAGTCCAGAAACCCGCCTGCTGCAGGGTAATATCCTTAATGGTAATATCTGTAGCGTTGGCAACCAGCAATGTACGGGGGCGTTTAGCATCATAATCAACAATCCAGCGCAGGCCTTTGGGATCATACTCCGCGCGCATTTTTCGGTAAATATCCCTTAATGGTTTGCCCTGCGCATTCACCAAACCCTTGCCGCTAATAGCCGCATTACTTTGCCCGATGATATTGATCAAAGCGGCGGGCCATTTCATTTCGATACCGGCAACACGGGTATCAATTTCGGGATAATCTTTCAGGTCCTGGCTGCCCAGCAATTCCACACCAGCATCAATATTGAGGCAAACGTTTTTCTTAATAAATATAGATCCCGTTAAATATTTACCCGGCTTAAACGAAACTATACCACCGCCTTTTGCCGAACACTGATTTATGGTTTTTTGTATGGCAGTGGTGTTTAATGTTTTGCCATCATTAAACGCACCGTTATTATTCACGTACCATACTGTTGTTTTCCCCGGATAATGTTTGGCCCCTACCTTTTTTGCCCAATCCAGGTTAGTTTGCGCGTTTACGGCATTTGCGGTCATAAATAATAGTAAAACAGAATAGTGCAGTAGTTTCATAGGTAAATTGTTCTTTTAATGGCTTACCCACCGAAATGCCGGAGGATAAGCCAGTCTTTTTATGATGTCCAGGACAATTCTTTCTTCACTCTTCCTTATCAATAGCCCGGGTTTTGTGCATACAATCCCGGAGCCGCATCTAATTGTGTTTGCGGTACCGGGTAGATCACATAATTTGCTACAACCGGTTTTATGCTTTTCTGTGCATCTTCCTTAGCAATCCAGGCGTTCATGATAGTTAACAGGTCGCCGCTTCTTTGAAGGTCGAACCAGCGCGAACCTTCGTCAGCAAACTCCCTGCGGCGCTCATCAAATAATTGAGGAAGCGTTACACCAGCTATTGATGGCAGCCCGGCCCTTGCCCTCACCTGGTTAACAATAGCATCAACATCGCCTTGCGAACCCGCGGCGCCATGTAGTATACACTCGGCCTTTAGCATTAAAATATCCGTGTACCTGATAGCAATAAAGTTAATTCCCCAGTCGAAACGGCTGGCAGCCGGAATTTTGGTGATATCAAGCCATTTTTTAAAGAATGGACGATTTTCAGTGGTACCGGCATTAGTGTAGCCTGCAGTATATAAGTTAAATCCCTTACGTACATCAGCAGCATCGTAGCTGTTCACCAAGTCGTTTGATACTGGAATTATCTCCAGGCTTCCGTTTGATTTGGCATCCTTAATCGACGAAAAATAGGTATTTGGAGCAAGTACCCACGGAAATGAAGCGCCATAAAGATCGCTGGTACCGCTTATACCAGTGGTGTACATAACATCAAAGACGGCTTCCTTATTGGTAACAGGACTTTGATTGCTATATGAAAACACATTGGTATAGTCTGTATTGAAAGTAAACTGACCGCTGCTGATGATATCCTGCAACAATGGCAAGGCCAGGTCCCATTCATTTGATCCTGTCCCCGGCCCCTCTATGCCATAGCTTGGTGCAGATTTAGCCATGTAAACCTGGGCCAGTACAGCTTCTGCGGCATATTTGGTAGCACGGCCAACATCAACCCCGGTATAGGTTGCTGGTAAATTGGCAATGGCCGATTGCAGATCGGCAATAATGAGTTTATAAACATCGACTACCGGGCTGCGGTTTATAACGTTGGCTTCGGGTGCAATAACCGGACGATCAATAATAGGAAGTTTACCAAAATACCTAACCAGGTCAAAATAATAAAACGCACGTAAAAACTTAGCTTCGGCTTGTAACCTCGTAGCCAATGACGCTGAACCTATATAACTGCCATTTTTGGCAACCTGGTCAAGCAGGGTATTAGCTCTGAAGATGCCATTAAAATCGGTACCCCATGCTTCGGTAACATAGGCGTTTGCTGCCAATGATGGTGAAAAATCATTCACCGGATCCCAGTCGCGTACGGTAACCGAAACACCGTAAATATTGTCTGAACGTATTTCGGACAGGTTAGCCAGCCTTACGGGATAGTTATGCAAATCGGCATAAATTGCGTTTGTAGCTTGTACGAAATCACTTGGCGACTTGTAAAAAGTTGCTGTTGTTGAATTGGATATTGGTACCTGGTTTAATTCCTTATTACAGGAAGCCATCATAAAAACAGCCGATATGGTTGATAGAAAAAATATCTTTTTCATTTTGATAATGTTGAGAATAATTAAAAAGTGACATTTACTCCGAAGATCAGTGATTTAGCCAATGGCAAACCTCCATAGTCACCGGCTTCCGGGTAATTACTGTCAGAACTAATAGCTGTATTTTGTGCTTCCGGGTTGAAACCACCATAATATTTATCATGTCCAAAGAAGTTTTCGGCAGTGACATAAATTCGCGCTGCACCTAAAGCTTTTGTTTTAAAAATACTTTTCAGATCGTAACCCAAAGTGATATTTCTAACCCGTACATAGTTTGATGAATATAACCAGTCGGTGTTGGCCACAAAACCAAATGTTGAATAAGCTTTACTAACGCGTCCATCGCCCTGGTTGTCTGGCGATCGCCAGCGGTTGGCATAAAACGCAGGAGCATTATCGGTAAAGCCCTGTCCTGTGCGTGTTATAGCCCTGCCTAATAAAGAATAAATCGAACCACCGTTTTGACCCTGCACCAAAACACTCAGGTCAAACCCTTTGTAGCGTACAGTATTGGTGATACCCCAGGTATAATTGGGGTTTGGGTGGCCAACAATTTGTTTATCAGCTTCGGTTATTACACCATCGCCGTTCAGATCCTGGTATTTGGGATCGCCTACGGTTTCGCCCGTACCATATGTTGCCGCGTGGTTATCTATATCGGCCTGTGATAAGAAACCTATTTGTCTTACAACATAAATACTGTTCAGCGGCTGCCCTACACGTAAAATAGCGTCAGAAACATCAAACGAATTTGGAATGATGATCTGTTTTTGGTTGCCATACAGTGATACAATTTTATTGGTATTATGGCTAATATTAATTGACGTGTTCCATTGAAATTTACCAACCAGGTTATGGCTGGTTAATTCCAGTTCCTGGCCAATGTTACGTACCGAACCCGCATTGCGTAACTGGCTGCTAAAGCCTGTTGATTGCAGGATAGGTACATTGAGCAATAATTCGGTATTTAATTTATTATAGTAGTCAAATGAGCCGGTTAAACGGTTGCTGAAAAATCCAAAATCGACACCCAGGTCATAGGTTTGTGATTTTTCCCACTGAATATCGGGATTTGGTAAGTTACTTGGGGCCTGGCCAATAGCCGAAGCCTGGGGTGCACCCAAAACATATCCGTATGAACCTATTTGCGAAATACTTCCATAATCGGCAATACTATTGTTACCGTTTACACCATAGCTAAAGCGCAGTTTCAAATCGCTTATAACGGGAACGCTTTTCATGAAATCTTCCTGGATAACCCGCCATCCTATAGATGCCGACGGGAATATGCCATACTTTGTATTTGGCCCGAACCGTGAAGATCCGTCTTCACGCAAGCTTGCCGATAAAAGATACTTGTCTTTATATCCGTACTGCACACGACTAAAGTAGGATACCAAAACACTTTTAGTACCAGATGTGTTGCCCGTTACCGTAGCTGCTGCATTTAAGGTTTGAATTACACTGCTGGTATACCCCCCAACTGATGATAGCGTTGATTGGTCTAAACGATCGGTATTATAGGATTGCCCCACCAAAACATTCAGACTATGGACTGAATTAAATGTGGTGTTATAGGTAAGTGTATTCTCGTTAACAAATGTTTGTCTTTTAAAAGTACTGTATGAACCTGTAGTATTGGCTGTTAAATTAGGGTTTTTAGCTGCATCAAACGTCCTGGTAGCCAGTGTACCCGCAATAGTGTACGGCGTATAGCTGTTTGAAGCATTATCAACATTATCCAGGTTTACCGAACTCCTTAATGTTAAACCTTTAATAATCTCGTATTCGGCAAATATGGTGGCCAGCGTACGGTATTTTTTTGTTTGCCCAACTTTGTTTTCCAATTTGGCTATGGGGCTATTGGCCGAATTACCCCAGGTATATTGAGCGTTTTTAAAAGCATTTGGGTATAAACCTACAGTATCCTCCTGTATAGGGCTGTAGCTAATAGCCTGGTGAAAAATATTATCCTTACCCTCCACGCCCGGATCCTGGGTGATGGAATAAGTAGGCGCTATATTTAAACCTATTTTTAATTTTTTGGTGGCATGTACTTCCACATTAGCCCTGGCAGAATAGGCTTTATACCCCAGCCCCTTTACAAAACCATCCTGGTTGGCATAATTTCCTGAAATAAAATAGTTCACAAACTCATTACCGCCGCTGGCGCTTAACGCCTGGTTTTGCATAACACCATTTTGCTCTATGGCTTTCTCCCAGTTAACATATTGTAAGCCCGGGTGACCAGGCATAGCCCACCTCGGATCAAGCATATAGGCCGAACTGAAGGCCCCTCCGTTTAACGACTGGCGTTTAGCATTATCATCACTGGCTGTTGCTCCCTGGGTGCCAAATTTAAGCACATAAGCCGCGTTAATCATTTCAGTAGCACGGTCTATCCACTGGTCGCCGTTAAGCATAGGCAAATATTTGCTGGCCGCATTATATCCGTAATAACCGTTATAAGTGATTTTAGCCTTACCCGATTTGCCCTTTTTGGTTGTAATTAAAACAACCCCGTTTGATGCTCTTGATCCGTAAATGGCAGCGGCAGCGGCGTCTTTTAAAACCTGGATATCTTCAATATCATTTGGATTAATATTATCCAGCGGGTTGCCTGCTCCAAAGCTGCCGCCGCTACCTATTGGTGATACCGACAGCGGAAAGCCATCTATTACATACAATGGTTCGTTGCCGGCACTTATAGAACCACTGCCCCGTACATTAACGCTAAAAGCCTTGCCCGGTACACCTGTAGTTTGTTTTACACTAACGCCGGCCATTTGACCTACAAGCGCCTGGTCAACACGGGTTATGGCACGCTCATCCAGGTTATCTGCCTTAAAGGTAGCCACCGCACCGGTAACATTCGCCCGTTTTTGGGCGCCGTAACCTATAACCACAACTTCATTTAACTGCGATTCGGTTTCGGTTAAACTTATATTAATGACGTTGTTTGTGCCTACGGTAACTTCCTTAGTTTCAAATCCAACCGATTTAAACACTAACACTTGTCCGGCGGCAGCTTTTATAGCGTACTTGCCATCCACATCGGCAGTTGTGCCTGCTTTTGTGCCTTTTAGCTGCACAGAAGCAGCAGGAACGGGAAGATGTTTACTATCCGTAACCGTACCCGTGATACTTAGTTGCTGTGCAAAAGCACTATAGATGCCTGTCGCATTAAAAAAAAGCAACAGCAACAGCACTTTACAAGAATGAATAAAGATTCTTTTCATAAAATTAATTTTAGGGGTTTAACTGTTTGGTCAGTTAGGTTATAATGTAAAACGAACATAAAAGTTAATTCCAACAGCACCATCCTGTAGCATCCTGCTTACGGAGTATGGGGGCACAAAAAAAGGCGGTTAAAACAACCGCCTTTTCTCTTAAAAAAAACTTTATTAACTATTTAATAAGCAAATATTTAACTGGCCTAAGGGTAACCGGCCCAACCAAACCAGATGGCTTTGGCTGCCAGTTTATTGCGGTAAAAAGGCCATCCGGGCCTTTGGATCCGGGGCTATGTGACTGAAAATTAGTATTATAGAAGATCCTGTAGGGGATGTTCTTTTTATCCATATCTAGAATGCGGTTCACCATCAGGTTAGCTACTTTTACCTGTAACTGATTGACCGGCCTTAACTGTGCTGAAGGTATAGTAACCGTGTATTGCGGACCTATAAGTGTAACTAACTTTTTACCGTTGAGATAAACTTCGGCACTTTCATGCACCTTACCCAGATCCAGCTGCCAGGCCACCGCATTTAGGGTTGGCTTTTTAAAACTGATTGAATAGCTGCCTGTTCCGGAGAACGCTTTAAATTCATCGCCTCCTAATGCTGTCCATGATTTAAGGTCAGCGGTTTTTATTGGTTGCGGGAGGGTTGGACCGCCCTGGGTAAATGTAAGCGCCCATATACCATTTATAGCTACCGGTTTACCTGCAAGCTGGTAATATTTATAATTTACGATATTAACTTTTGTAGGTAATGTTTGCAAAATGCAGCTTTGCCCGGGCTGTAGTTGCAGGTAAACACCGGTTTGACCTTTGCCTTGTTTCCGGCTCCTGGCCAAGCCGTAATTTTTTGTCATCGGATCAAATACCACTACCGATGCTGCATTAACGGATAAGCCTACCCAGCCATCTACCGCTTTATCGCTATTATTGGCGATAAAATAGCTATTGCCATTTTTGTAGGTTCTGCGTACAAATTGAAGGCCATCATCGGTCATTCGCTCCCTGTTTATTCCAGCGGCATCCAGCAAGGGCATTATTTCATCAGCAATTAAAAACCGGCCTTTGCCTATCGCCGCCGTTTTAACCCCATCGGGCCCCGAGGTAAAGTTTAACCCGGCCAGTAAATCCTTAAATTCTTTTTCCCGCTCATTTAAACGGGCATATCCGGGCACATCTGATGGCAGTTTTTTATACACTACTACTGTTGCTCCTGACTTTGCTATATCCATTATTTTATGGAATGTTTCCAGCGGGATATACCTGCAATCGGGCAGCAAAATGGTTTTGTAACTGATTCCACCGGTGGCTATGCGGGCGCTTGTGGCTTGCAAGGTCATTATCTGCTTATCTGATATAAAATCAAAAGTGTAGCCCTTTTTTAGCATCTCCTGGGTTGAGTTTTCAAAACCGGTGCCGCTAAAATCGGGTTTCATGGCATCATAATGCTTAAGTAAACCTTTTTCGCCACGTTCCGAAAAACTATCGAACAAAGGATAATAAACCAGCACATCATTATCCGGCTTGCCCTGTTGCAGAAATGACTGGCAATTGGTTATATATTCATTAAGGGTTGAAAAATCGTTCCAGAATGGATTGGTTTGGTTAAAATGTACTTCGGCATAAAACAACCAACCCGGCCAGGGGGCATCCTTTGGTGAATAGCTGATACCATGATAAAAAATATGGTTAACACCGCCTACAAAATATTTATCAATAGCCTGTTTAACATCGCCTAATGACGTCAAAAAGTGATCGTTTAGCCAGGTTGCCGACTCTGACGAAGCCAGCGGCTTACCGGTAACGTGTGCCGCCGAGGTAGCAAACTTGAATCGCAAAATATCATTTCCCTCGGTTTCAGGAATGTCAATAGCCGCGTACAGATCCAGTATATTGGATGGCGAACCGTGCGATTGATTACGGATTAAAGCGCCTTTTGATTTACCCCATTCATGCCAGGGTTTGGTAAAATTGTCAAGCAACAGATCGGATATAGTTTGGCGGTAATCGCACAATATCCTGTTATTGTTTTCTTTATCATCATTACCAAACAGGGCCGGTAAATGATCCCGAAGATCGTAGCCCCGGCGCTTAATAAACTCATCAAAAAACTGTGGGGTAAAATTTGATTGCCCGCGGGCGTCATCTACTTCGTACGAGTCGTTAAAAAACGCGCGGATAGCACTTACATCCTGGCCTTTGAATGCCTGGTTAAACCTATCCAGGTAATGATCCAGTGCTGGTTTCGAAAAATGGTCAATCACATAGCCTTCACCACCAGGGGCCGCCCGCTCCACCATTTTACCATGCCATCCCATAAAAAGCGCATATAACTTCCAGTTACCGGCAGGTGCGGTCCAGTTCAGTTTGCCATCGGCCTCAACTTTACCGGTGAGGTTCAGGGCCTGCCCTTTGCCATCGTAGGCCATTAAAACAGTGAGTGGTATACGTTTATCAAACCGCACCTGGTCAAGTGCTATCAGTTGCAGGTTTTTATTACTGCTGATGGGTTCAACCAGGTCGGTGATCTTTGGCGCCTGGCCGTCTGCCCGTACCAGGGGTTGTTGTACAAACACAACAGGTTCATTTAATTTATCCCCACCCTTCAGATCATAATTTTTCCAAAAGAGTTCCTTACTCGCATCCTGATCAGTTACCCAGGGGCCGCCGAAAGGCCAGCCTGTGGCATTGGCCAGGTCAATACCCATATCCAACCGCTTAGCCTCCTGTAGTGTATATTTGAGCATATCAACCCATTGTGGCGACAAATAGGGTATAAACTCGCTTTCGTGCCCTTTTACACCGTAAATGGGTGTTATTTCCATTCCGCCTAAACCGGCGTCATGGTAGCTTTGCATATTCCAGGCCAGGTCCTTTTTGTTTACGGCGCTGCCCTCCCACCACCAGCGGGCCCAGGGTTTGGTTTGCCTGGTAATAACAGGCCATGTTACCTGGGCGGTTGCAGCCTCAGCACTTATTAAAAGCACTAAAGCTGCGGCTATTTTGAAGTTTTTGTTGAATACCGACATGTAGATTTTTTTATTTGTATTTGGCAATTTCGACCGCGTAAACGCCTTCATGACCTTCAAAATTGGCTCTGAAGATAATCCATTTTTCATCGGGCGAAAAATGCACATTAGGTTCAAGGTGATAGTTGTGATTTTTCATATTAACCAGTTTCTCCGATTTAAAATGATCCCCATCGGGTTTAAAAAGGTAGATCCACATGCCATCGGGCGCTTTTGCTACCTGCCCGGCATTACCGCCATCGCCTGCAAATGTTTGCTCATCCCTGGTAACATTGAAATGGATTGACCATTCGTTGCGGTCCATCTGGTAAACGCGATCTTCCTTACCTGTTTTCATGTTGATGCCTGCCAGAAAAAATGTTTGACCTTTAGGTTTCTGCAGATCAAACCACTCGGTATTACCAAGCGGCGAAAAAAACTCATGGCCTGCAATTTCATTTACCATGGTACGCTTATGCAATAGTTTATTTTGGCCGGTTTTTATATTGATATTCCACATCCTGTCCACCTTTTCCCATGGCCCTTCATGACAGTACGACAAATTATAGGGATCCGTGGGCGAGAAAAGCAGGTGGTTAGTCCATTCGTTCTCCTGGTGTATTTGTTTTAATAATTTGTGTTTAACATCAAGCACATATAGGGTGTGCTGAATATGCGCATCATAGATCCGGTTAAAAAAATCATGTTTTTCGGGATATTTGGCCAGTATCTGGCGCTCTTGCTCGCCGGTAGCTTTAACACATGCCATGAAAGTTCCATCGGCATTTACGGTGCCTACCCTGCCTTTAAAGTCGGGGGCAAAAGCGTAAATAAACCTGGTTTTATGGGTATTTACATTTACAGCAAATATACTGTCGCCGCTTTGGTAAAATGCCTCACGGGTTTTAGCGCAAACCATCTCTCCCGATACCTTTTCGCGGCTGGTTAACTGTTCAGTCTTTAGGGTTTTCAGATTAACAGTGAACAGTTGCGAACCCTTATCCGTTTTGCCGTAAAACACCATCAAATCACCCTCGCCCTTTTCCTGGGGAACAAAAGGATTGTTGTTAAAATAAAAACTCCCGTTATCGTTTTCACGGTTTACCAGCCGAACAACCTTATGGCCGGTTTCTTTATCAATCCACCGGGCAGGCATGGGTTTTATGCCTCCTGTTTCTAATAAATCCTGGGCTTTTACGGTAAAAAAGCTCATACTTAAAAGGGCGAAAGTCATCAAAGCCAGTTTTTTGCTTATCATCATTATTAAGGTTTTTAATTAATTTCCGTCGGGTTTTATGGTGCTGTTTTTAGGGCTGACGGGCAGGTTGAAAGTATCGGCAGGGTCAGGATGCGATGGATCAAAAGGCGGTGCATCAATAATATACTTCTCAATACCCAGGTGATTGCTGCGGATTCCCTCAATAATACATTTGGCAATTTCGTAAGCTCCATAACTGTTAAAGTGGGTATTATCAGCCAGGTCTTTAGGCTGGTTGGGGAACGAGTTGGCCGGATACCACACAAAAGCTTTTTTGGAGCCTTCATTACCAAGGGCCTCATAAAGTTTCGTCGTCATGGTATTAAGATCTATCAGCGGTACATTTTGCTCTTGGGCAACTTTCCTTGCAGCATCCGGGTAATCGCCCAGCGTATTCACCACTTTATCGCTATCATTAAAAGCGCGGCGGCTGGTGGAAGTCACAATAACCGGGATGGCATTTTTATTGCGTATTTTACTGATGAACAGCTTAAGGCGATCTGTATATGATTTATAGGCCCCATCTTCAGGACCTTTTTCTTTCTGATCATTATGCCCAAACTCGATAAAAAGATAATCACCCGGCTTAATGATACTTAATATTTTATCCAAACGGTGACTATTTAAAAAGCTGCCCAGGGTAATGCCTGATTCGGCATGATCGGCAATGGCTATTCCCGGTTTAAAAAAACGGGTGATCATTTGCCCCCATGAGCACCAGGGCTCATCATCCTGGTCAACCACAGTGGAGTTTCCCGCCAGGTAAACAGTTACCTGGTCATCCATCTTTTCTATTTCAAGCGCATCAATACATGGCAGGGTATCATTAAATTCAAGGCTGAGCTTATCATCCCAATCATATTTTCCAAATTCGCGGGGTTTAAGGGATACCTTACCGCCCGTGCCGATATCCGGCTTGCGTATATTTACTATAAAGCTTACTCTTTTTATAGTGCTTTTACCTGTTTTTACTTTCTCCAGCATCAGCCTGCGCGACTCGGCACGTACGGTTATATTGCTGTTGCCCTTAATGTCGCCCAATACCAGTGTTACTTTATAATTGCCTTCGGGTACGTTTACCGAAAAATAGAAAGGTTTATCGCTGGTGACGTAATCACCGGTAAGTAATTTCCGGGGATTGCGCACCACTGTTGTTACTTTTGAGTCAAAATCAAACCCATAACCTTTATTGTTATCAAACTTATCATCCGGGCCTACCTTTTGATAACCTTTGGCCGCCTTGCCGCTTCCAAAATCAAACTTAAAACTGGTTTTAGCTGCCTGTGCCAAAAGGGTTGCAGGTAAGACAAGCCACAATAAAAAACAAAAACAGGGCAATAAGATCTTGTACCGCAATTTGATCATGATGAATACTAATTTACCTGATTATCTGGCTGCCAAAATTGGGGCATGGTTTATAATAGATAAAGTTATACCATGTTTATTCGGGCAGCATCCTGCACTATCCTGAATGAAGACCTTCTTCGTGTAACAAATTCATCACCATAAAAAGTTATATGTGCCGAACCTATGGTTCTCCATTTTTATCGTTTGGGTTCAACGGGTTGAAACCCGTTGTTACAAAATGTTTCGGGGCTCCGCCCCTGGGGAATGGTAAGCGTAAAGATGATAAATTAAGGGTAAACGGCTGGCAATGTGCATTAAATTCTAAGTCAATAAAAAGCTTCTTATCTTACAATAAGATATTTTGTACCGATAACATAGTCCGCATAGCGGACGGATCATCTATTAGCCACGGGTTTTAACCCGTGGACAAGGAACCATTACCCATTCAAAGTTCCATAGGAACGGCTCATTTACCGTTATATATTACCGAACCCATGATGTTAAACAACTATGGCAAATAAAAAACCTCTTTTAGCGGGATACTAACCGGTGAGTTATCAGGATTGCTTTCCATAATATCGCCCATGTAGGCCCACCATTTTTGCATAATGGCGTTTGCCGGCAAAGTATCCAGTAAGGCCTTGTCGGCTACTTTCAAAACACCCATCAGGCTGTTGGTTTCCTCATCCAGGAAGATAGCATAATCGCTTATTCCCGTATCTTTTAGCAGCGCTGATAATTCGGGCCATATTTCATCATGGCGTTTTTTGTACTCCTGTTCAAAGCCGGGAAAAAGCTTCATTTTAAATGCTACGCGATCCATAGGTAAATATTAAAAGGTTAAATATGGCCATTGGTTATTGATATACACTTCGTCCAAAAATCGCTTATATATTTAAACCAACCTGTATGTTTTGCCAAAGTAACATTTCTTTTCTCAGTTAACAATCCTGTGACATCATGATTAACTGGCAAAAAGCTTTAACTTTAGCTCGCTTAAACTTGCTTTTAAGTTTATAGCCAGGCATAGGATTTAATGATGAGGTATGAAATCTTCGCGATTATTAGAATACATATATATTGACTATTATTCATCCACACCCAAATATATACAATTAGCCAACTCGATTATTAAAAGTGTGCGCGAAGGGAAACTGGTTATTAATGAAACACTCCCCTCCATTAACGAGTTGAACCTCAATTTTGAAATATCACGGGATACTGCCGAAAAAGCCTATAAACACTTAAAATCAATTGGCCTGCTTGGTTCTGTACCGGGTAAGGGATACTATATCAAAAACACGGAGGCAGGCCAGCAATTTAAAGTGTTTTTAATATTTAATAAGCTAAGCACCCATAAAAAATTGGTATATGACGCCATTGTTAATGGCCTTGGGCATGAGGCTGCGATTGATTTTTACATTTATAACAATGATTTCGAGTTTTTTAAAAAGCTGATCCAAAACAACAGTAACGATTACACGCACTACGTAATTTTACCGCATTTTATGGATGGCGGCGAAAATGTGCACGATATCATCAATACACTACCCAAAGACAAATTGATAATACTCGACAAACTGGTACCCGGTGTAAAAGGCGATTTTGCAGCTGTATATGAAAATTTTGAAAAAGATATTTTTCATGCCCTGGAGCAGGCCCTGCCGCAGCTAAGCAAGTACCATACACTAAAGATCATATTTCCCGAATACACCTATTTCCCCGGTGAGATACTGAAAGGTTTCTTTAGTTTTTGTATCCAATATGCCTTTACCTATAAAGTTGTTCATGATATACACAAAGAGCCTATAAACGAAGGTGAGGTTTTTATCAACCTGATGGAAAATGACCTGGTTGTTTTGATTGAACGAATCCTGTCGACAAAATTGCAGATAGGTAAAGACGTGGGTGTAATATCCTATAACGAAACCCCGCTTAAAAAAATCATACTAAACGGTTTAACCACCATATCAACAGATTTTGAAAAAATGGGAGAAATGACTGCTGCAATTATTAAAAACGGTACAACCGCCCGCTACGAAGTACCTTTTTATTTAACTTTAAGATCATCTTTGTAGGCTGCCAACCACAATAGGTATCATAGCGATTTCCTGGTAATAATCTTAAATCCAATTTTATAAACAGCGGCGTTTCGCTTGTATACTATTTGCTTAGATACAACAGCACACGGATAAATACAAAGCTTAAAAATTTTTTATCGTATCCCAATCAACCACCCCTACCCTTTTCGCCCAGGCCGAATATTCGTTTTCAAGATTTTTGACCTTAGCCGGATATTTGATGGCCAGGTCCTTTATTTCAGATCGATCAGCATTAAGATCATATAACTCCCATGGCCGGCCAGGTTCGGCCACCAGTTTCCATTTGCCTTGCCTGATAGCCCTGCTGCCTTCATGTTCCCAAAATAGTGTTTTATTACCGGTGTAAGGCTTACGCTTAAATGCATCAACCAAACTAACACCTGCCAAGGGTGTAAGCTGCCTGTTTTTAAATTGAGTTGGATATTTTACGCCTGCAAGATCAAGACAGGTGGGCATCAGATCTATCAGGTGACCGGGACTGCTATTGATGCTGCCTGCTTTGATTTGCCCGGGATACCAGGCTATCAGTGGTGTTGCTATGCCACCTTCATGTGTATTGCGTTTAAACAGTTTAAACGGCGTATTACTTACGTTGGCCCAAGGTATCTCGTAACTGTCTATAGAATTTACTGAGCCCGGCAAGCCAGATTTTTGGATAACCGTGGGCAGGCTTTTTACTTCATCGGCACTGCCGCCGTTGTCTGAGGCGAAAAGAATAATTGTGTTTTTATCCTTTCCCAACTGTTTTAGCTTGGCTATGATCTCACCGATACAAGCATCCATCCGGTAAACCATCGCTGCGTAGATGGCCATGCGGGTGTCCCATTTATCTTTTTCTTTGGGAGACAGGGAATCCCAGGCTGGTGCTCGCTCATCACGGGCAGATAATTGCCATTGTTTTTTGATGATGCCTGCGGCCACCTGTTTTTCATAGCGTTGTTTTCGCAAAACATCCCACCCTTTAAGGTATTGGCCTTTATATTTTGCAATATCCTGGGGCAAGGCCTGGATAGGCCAGTGCGGGGCATTGTAGGCTACATACAGAAAGAAAGGTTTTTGCTGTTCTTTGATCTCATCTAAAGATTTGACAGCAAAATCTGTAATGGCCTGCGTAAGGTATTTTGAGGTATCATTCCGGGTTACTTCTTTATCATTAAGCATAAAAGTGATCTTGCTGCCATCATTATACAGCGGCGCCGAATTAAAGTAGCTGCTGCCGTTGTTCAACATCGTAAACGACTTGTCGAACCCGCGGTTATATGCCAGTGCAGATTGCTGCAAACCTACATGCCATTTTCCCGAAACAATGGTATTATAACCTGCTTCATTCTTTAACAATTCGGCAATGGTAGCGCTATTTTCATTTAAAAATCCCTGGTATGCGGGTGAGCCTTTGTATTTTACCATATCGCCAACACCTGCCTGGTGCGGGTACAAACCAGTTAACAGTGCTGCGCGTGATGGGCAGCATCTGCCGGCATTATAAAACTGGGTCATTTTAAGGCCTTCGCGGGCAAGCCTGTCGATATTGGGGGTGCTGATTTCCGAGCCAAAACAGCCGATATCAGAAAAGCCCATATCGTCGGCCAAAATGACAACGATATTGGGCTTCTGTTTAGGGGCCTGCCCAAATGCAGGTCCCATATACAACATAATGATAAGTAAGTAACAGATTCGTTTTAGCATAGCTGTGCTTTATTTACCGCTGGCAGCCAGTCCGGTTTTAACTTGTTCGGTAGCGGCCTTAATTTGAGTGGTTGATGAAAAGCCCTGCTTTTTCCAAACTTCCTTGCCGTTTTTATATAGTACCAATGTTGGCAGCACGTTTACCTTAAGCTCTTTGGCGAGGGCGGTATTGTCATAAACTTCAATGCTGATCACCCTGGGTGCAAAGGCGGCATTAGCTTTCAAAGAGTCGAGCACGGGCACCAGCTTTTTGCAGGCTCCGCAATACCGCGATCCAAAATCAACCAAAACCAATGGCGATGAAGCCGCGAGTTCGGTAAACTGTGCTTTGGAAAGCGACACGCCTTTTTTAGTTGTTGAAACGATAGAATAACCCGAGCCAATCCAGTTGGCCAAACCGCCGGGGAGCTCTTCCACATCATTAAAGCCTTTGGCCCGCAGCTCGCGCGAAAGTACAGCGCTGCGGCCGTTGGCTATCGAATAAACAAATGTTGGTTTATCCTTATCCAGGCCATCAAGTTTTTGCTGATAATCAGCGGCTTTGGCATCAACATTTATAGCATCTTTAATATGGTTTTGCACAAACTCCTCGGCAGAACGAGCATCAAGTACCTGCGGATCTTTGGCCTGTTTTAATTTGGCTGCAAAAGCTTCAATTGATAACAGCGCAGGCGATTGTGCTTTTACTTCGCCGGTGAAAACTACCAGCAGGGCCAGTAAAATGGTTTTTAAGTTTTTCATAAGCTTAATTGTTGTTTTCGAGGTGATGGATTCTTTTGTTGTTAATATCATCCCTATCTATGAATGGATAGATGTGGTTCTTCTTAGCTTCGGCATCAAACAAGTCTTTCAATTCCTTCAGCTTTTCGGGGTATTTTTTGGCCAGGTCAACACGCTCATTAAAATCCTCGTTCAGGTTATATAATTTCCAAACATCCTTGTCATAGTTACGTTCAGGAATTACCTTGTCCTGCGGAAAGTTTAGCAAATCCACGTTATCCGGGCGGTGTGCCGCCTCAGCCTTCCAACCATCTTTATAGATAGATCGTGAGGTAAAAATGTAATAGTATTGTTGGGTATGCGGTGATTTTGCCTGGGCGTTATTAAACGAGCTGAACAACGATTTGCCCTGCAAGGTATCTTGTTTAATGCTTTTGATATAACCAGGTATTTTTAAACCCGCAGCCTCAATGGTTGTGGGAAAGATATCCGAAACGTGGCCGTATTGTGTACGGATGCCTCCTTTTTCGGTGATGCCTTTTGGATAATAAACAATCAGCGGGTTGTGGGTACCTCCCTCGGCATCTGCATCCGATTTCCAATATTTAAATGGCGTATTAGCGGCTTGCGCCCAGCCTAAAGGATAATTGGTTGAGGCTTCGGGTGTACCGATGGTTTCGTAATCGCTTTCGTTCTTTTTAATATAATCAGCCTCGGGGGTAGTAAGGGCGGAGTTTTTTGGATTGATGACACCGTGAACAGTTCCCTCCTTGCTTGCACCGTTATCGCCTATCATCACAAAAACCAATGTATTATCAAACTGGCCCGATGCTTTCAGGTAGCTGATCACCCGGCCAACCTGGTTGTCGATATAGGTAAGGTATCCCGCATAAACCTCCATAAAACGGGCGTACAATTTTTGTTGATCAGCCGGCAGGCTATTCCAGGCCTGGATACGCTCGTTACGCTCGGGTAATTTGGCATAAGCAGGGATATAGCCGGCCTTCTTTTGGTTGTCAAAAACCCTTTGGCGGTATACATCCCAGCCCTCATCAAACTTACCTTTATACAAATCGCTCCACTCCTTGCTTACCTGGTGCGGGGCATGGGTGGCGCCGGGGGCATAATACAAAAAGAAAGGCTGATCGGGCGCTGCCTTGTGCGCAGCATCGATATAGGCTATGGCTTTGTCGGTAATCTGTTCATTCAGGTTACGGCCATCCGGTTTGATATGGAAGTTATCCTCCACCAAATGTGGCGGGTTATACTGGTCGGTTGCCGATTCCAGGAAACCGAAATGATGGTCGAAACCCTTGCCGGTAGGCCAGCGGTCAAACGGGCCAACGGCGGTTGTATCTTCATCGGGCGTTACGCCCCACTTACCCACAGCAAAGGTGCTGTATCCGTTTGCACGTAATACTTCGGCAATAGTGCCCTTATCAGGCGGGATGCGGCCATCATAGCCAGGGAAACCGGCGGCAGTTGAGGCATGGGCAAAGTTACCCATATGTACGTAATGATGGTTGCGCCCGGTAAGTAACGACGACCGTGTTGGCGCGCAAATACCCGCGGTATGGAAGTTGGTATACCGCAAGCCATTGTTGGCAAGCGTATCAAAATTTGGTGTACTGATGAGGCCGCCAAAAGTTCCCGATGCGCCAAAGCCTACATCGTCCAACAAAATCCAAACAACGTTTGGCGCGCCTTTAGGGGCTTTTAGTGGTTTTGCCCACCATTCTTTTGATTCGGCAAGGGTTTTGCCCTCAACTCCTTTATAAGTAGCCGGGTCAGATGGCGGAATGTTTGCGGCCCCTACTTTTGAGGTTTGCGCCATTGCCGGGATGCCGCCCAGCGCAAAAGCTATAACAGCTAATGATATTCTATAAGCGTTTTTCATAATGAAAAATTTACGGGGTTATTTTTTATAGTTTTGGTGGATGCGCTGGTGATAAACATCGTACCAGTCGATAAATGGATACAGGTTGTTCTTTTTGGCCTGCTCTTCAAAAACCGCTTTGAGCTCCTTTAGCTTTTCGGGGTATTTTTTTGCAAGATCAACACGCTCGTTAAAATCCTGGTTCAGATTGTACAGTTCCCATGTATCCTCATCAAAGCTCCTATCCGGCACGTTCTGCCCTACTTTAAAATCACCCAGTTCCACATTATCCGGGTGGTGTGCCGCCTCTGCTTTCCAGCCATCGCTGTAAACCGACCGTGAGCCAAAAATGTAATAATGCTGTAAAACGTGGCGGGCGGGCGCTTCGGGATGATCGAATGAGTAAACCAGCGAAGTGCCTTGTAAGGTATCCTGCTTAATACCCCTGATATACCCGGGCAGTTTGATCCCGGTAAACTCAAGCGTGGTAGGCAGCACATCAATTACATGGCCGTATTGTGTACGGATGGTCCCTTTATCTTTAATGCCTTTTGGATAATACACAATAAGCGGATTGCGTGTGCCGCCTTCTGAATTGGCATCCTGCTTCCAGTATTTAAATGGTGTATTGGCTGCCTGCGCCCAGCCCAGGGGGTAGTTGGTACTTGCCTGTGGTGTGCCTATATCGGTAATATCCTCAATATTGGTTTTCAGGTAAGTATCTTCTGCAACAAGTTTGGCCGAGTTCTTTTTAGGGTTGATAACACCGTGAACCGTACCTTCCTTGCTGGCCCCGTTATCGCCAATGATTACAAATACCAACGTATTATCCAGCTGACCGCTTTGTTTTAAATGGTTAATAAGCCTGCCAACTTCATGATCGGTATAGGTTAGGTAACCTGCGTATACTTCCATAAAGCGGGCGTACAGTTTTTTCTCGGCATCGGGTAATGATTTCCAGGCCGGGATGCGGGGGTTGCGCTCGGGTAGTTTGGCATAAGCGGGGATAATGCCCAATTGCTTTTGCCTGGCTATTACTTTCTCCCTGAAATCGTCCCAGCCGCCGTCAAATTGGCCCTTATATAGGTCACTCCACTCGGCCCCTACCTGGTGGGGCGAATGGGTGGCACCCGGTGCGTAGTATAAAAAGAATGGTTTATCGGGCGCTGCTTTATGCTGGCGGGTTAAATAGAATATAGCTTTATCGGTTATCTGGTCGGTAAGGTGGCGGCCGTCTGGTGTTACATGGGCGTTATCCTCTACCAAATCTGGCTTGTACTGGTCGGTGGCCGATCCTAAAAATCCGAAGAAATGATCAAAACCTTTACCTGTGGGCCAACGGTCGAACGGACCGGCATCGGTAGCATCCTCATCGGGCGTAAGTCCGTATTTGCCCACTGCAAAAGTGTTATAGCCATTCTCCCTCAATATTTCGGCAATTGTTCCCTTGTCAGATGGGATGCGACCGTCGTAACCCGGAAAACCGGCCGACAGGGTAACATGCGAAAACCCGCCTTCATGAACATAATGGTGATTGCGACCGGTAAGCAAGGCCGAGCGTGTAGGCGCGCAAATACCAGCCGTGTGAAAGTTGGTATAACGCAAGCCGTTATTAGCCAGCGTATCAAAATTGGGGGTTTTGATGATGCCGCCAAAAGTGCTTGATGCGCCGAAGCCAACGTCATCTAAAATAATCCACAATACATTTGGCGCGCCGGTGGGTGCTTTACGAGGCTCGGGCCACCACTCCTTTGAATCATCAAGCGTTTTGCCCACCACGCCGCCATAAGGTTGATTATTTTGGGCCTTTGCACTTTGCAACCCAATTAAACCGATGACCATTGTAAGAGGCCATATTTTTTTTAAATAACCGGTTTCGGAATTTCCCGGCAGTTTTTGAATGAATTTGTTTAATATCCTCATGATATGTTTATGCTATGGTTTAAATTGAAACTGTTGAGCAGGGAAACCAACCTTTGTTAAGCTATCAATACCGCCAATATTATAGCCCAAACTATACCCCAGCGTTGCCAGGGAATCTGCAGCTTTACCGCTCCGGTTACCAGAATGGCAATACAGGTATATGGGCTTTGTTTTGTCTAATTTTTTGATCTGGTCAGCAAAATCAGCACCCTTGATATTGATATTAGCAGCATACTTTAAATGCTCTTTGCTATATTCATCCGGGCTGCGTACATCTACCAGGTAGGCTTTGCCCTGCTGTACTTCGGCAAGCAGTTTTTTACTTACTTCGGGTGTTACTATAATTTTAGCCGATCTTTTTTGTACGTAAGTTTGAGCCTGTATACCTGTAACCGCCAGGAGCAGCAGAATAATGATGTTTAGTTTTTTCATAATATTTAATTTAATCTTGATATTATTCGGCATAGCTTGATCTGAATTTTATTCCCCATTTGCCGTTCTCTTTGGTATTGTGCTTTTATTGCCAGCCAGGGTTTTGGGTGAGTTTGCCGTTGCTGTTATCTATTTCCTGCTGAGGTACGGGGAACAGGTAAAATTTACCCGCCGCACCTTTGGTTACGTTGGTTTTACCAACTTTAAGCAAGCTTGCCTCAAGAATGCCCTTGCCCGATGCATCCCGCTCGCGGATCAAATCAAACCAGCGTTGGTACTCAAAAACAAATTCCAGTCTTCGTTCTAAATAAACCGCATCACGGAAAGCAGCCTGGTCAAGCCCCGAAAGGTCGTCAAGACCGGCACGTTTCCTTACCCGGTTGATAGATGCGTAAGCTTTAGCCGTTGGCCCGTTCAGTTCATTCTCGGCTTCAGCATGGATCAACAGCACATCCGAAAAACGGATGATATGCACATTAGCACCCGATTCGGCTTCATTAGCTGCAACGCCCGGGTCAAAGTATTTATTAAAGAAAGGGATCGAGTCGTTAGCGATAGTGGCATCATTCAGCTTGCCATAATACAGGTTGGTTGTGGGGCTTTGGAAACGGGTTACAAAGCTTACCCGTTTGCGCTTATCATTAGCCGGATACAGTTTATAGATGCTGAAAAACTTATCTACGCCACCCGGTTTGGTAGCATCAGGTACCGTGTAAAACACCACCTGGTCGGCATAACTGCCTACCATGCCAGGTATGCCGTTTAGCACCGAGCGAGGTGCCTGGTTATTGCCCTGCCCCTGTGAGTTTGATTTAAACTGGGCCGAGAAAATATGTTCTTTACCATTTTCGGTTGCAGGCAAAAACACATCGGCATAGTTGGCAAATAAGTCGTACCCGTATGGACCATTGATCACTGCTTCGGCCTGGGTTACGGCTTTGTCCCATTTACGCTCGGTAAGATAAACCTTGGCCAGCAATGAATAAGCGGCGCCCGCAGTAGCCCTGCCAACATCTGCGCCGGTATAATTATTCGGCAAATCGACAGCGGCCGCGGTCAGGTCGGTCTCTATCTGGTTATAAACCGTAGCAGTGGCCGTTCTCGGAACCTGCAGATCAGAAAGGTTAATGGACGTTTGATCGTGAAGTACCAAAGGCACATCGCCATACAAACGAACCAAATTAAAATAGTACAATGCCCTTAAAAACTTTGCTTCGGCAACAAGCCTTTTGTTTAGCGTTGCATCAAATTTGATATTGGGTATGGTATCAATGGCAATATTGGCTTTTTTGATAGCCGCGTAGTGCTGCTGCCAGATCTGCAAAATACGTAAGCCCGATGCCGAATGCCCAAGTACAGCCTGTGAACGCACATCGGCGTTTGTAGCGCCGGGACCTGGACCTTCATCATCGCCCATAAAATTCATACCAGTATTAAAAAGGGTATTATATGGCGTTTGTACACCATTTGCACCGGCGTTCAATAACGAATAAGCAGCTGTAACCGTAGCCACGGCATCGGCCTGGGTTTTATAAAACTGGTTTGCCGGTATAAATGACCGGGGATCTTCATTGAGCTTAGCGCATGAAACAGCACCAAGCGCTATCAGTAAGATCAGGTATTTAATATTTTTAGTTTTCATGTTTTAAAAAATCAAAAGTTAACCGCTACAGGGTGATCCCTATACCTACAATAAACGACTTGTTGTTTGGATACGCCCCGTTATCAACACCCGAGGTAATGGCCGACTGCTCATTACTGCTCACCTCCGGATCGTACCCGGTATACTTAGTCCAGGTAGCCAGGTTCTGCGCGTTTGCGTAGATCCTGATTTTCTTGATTGGCGATTTGGAAAATACCGATTGCGGGAAAGTATATCCTAAACTGAGGCTTTTGAGGCGCAGGTACGAGCCATTCTCCACAAACCTGTCGGATATGGTTGCCGCCGGATCCTGGAAAGCGCTGTGTACATCGGTATTGGTGTTAGTTGGTGTCCAGCGGTTAAGCAAAGTGGTGGTAGCATTGGTGTAACCTGTACCCAATTCCAATACATTACGTTGCTGGTTATAGATCTTATTACCGTATGAACCCTGCAGGAATATGCTCAGGTCGATGCCTTTATAGGAAAAAGTATTGGTAATACCACCTGTAAATTTAGGTTGTGCGTTACCAAGAATCACCCTATCGGCCACCTGTGTTATTTTGCCATCTCCGTTGATATCCTGGTAGTTTTGGGCACCGGGCGATGTGTTGGCCGCCGGGGTAAGTACCGGCCCGCCCGCCTGGATTAAACCATTGGTTTTGTAACCAATGAATGAACCGATAGGCTCACCAACTTTAATGATAGAAGGCAGAGACGAATCTGGAATGAACCGGCTAACGCCATTGCCGCCAAGACTTAATACTTTGTTCCGGTTAACGGCGAATACAATGTTGGTACTCCATACAAAATCACCGGTTAGGTTATGCGAGTTTATACCGATCTCGAACCCTTTATTTTGCACAGAGCCCACATTTTCGTACTGCTGCGGGTTGGTGATTGAAGTATTGGTGATAACGGTTAAACCACTTGTTGCAGGCAGCGGCAGGTAAAGCAACAGGTTAGTCGTTTTTTTGTAGTATACATCCGCCGTTATGTTAATCCGGTCTCTAAATAAACCCAGGTCGAAACCCAGATCATATTGAGCGGTTTTTTCCCAGGTAAGATTAGGATTATACAGGCTGTTAGGCGCAAAACCGGCAACAGTGGTATTGCCGAAGTTGTAACGGTAATAGCCTAATTGCGAATATGATTGATATGCCGGGATATCGCTGTTACCGGTTTGACCGGCGCTCAGGCGTAGCTTTAGCTGGCTAATGGCTGTGGCGTTTTTAAGAAAATTTTCGCTCGAAGCATTCCATGCTACGGCAGCCGAAGGGAACGACGCCCATTGATGGCCCGGTGCAAATTTCGATGAACCATCGGCACGCAAAGTTAGTGTTAGCAGGTATTTGCTGTTAAATCCATAGTTCACGCGGCCGAGATATGATTTCAAAGCCCAGGTGTTTGACGATGTAGATGGGGCTATGGCAAAGCCGCTTCCAGATATAGAGGGAATACTACCCGAGCCAAGGTTATTATAAGTATCATAATCGCTAACAAAACCCGATGCTCCGTTGATTGAGCCTTCGGCCTTGAATTGCTGCTGGGTAAAACCAGCCAGTACATTCAATGAGTGCCTGCCAAATTTTTTATTGTAGGTAAGCGTGTTTTCATTAAGCCAGTTGAATGAGTTAAGCGTTCCTGTTTCGCCAAGACCTGAATAACCCGAGCCCTCGTATACCGAAGCAGGCAGGTAGCGGTTTTGTTTATTGTCGATGATATCGATACCCGCTAATACCCTTGCGGTAAGGTTTTCGGTGATCCTATAATCGCCGGAGATATTGCCCAAAACACGACTTGTTGTAGTGTTGTTGATCTGGTTATACAGCGTGTTGATGGGGTTACCGTAAGTACCTTCAAATATATTTTTGATAAAGAAAGATCCGTCAGCATTATAAATAGGCGTAGTGGGTGTCATCAGCAAAATGGCTGGTACTACTCCGGCTGGGGCTATCTGGGCTCTGGTGCGGCTGCCTGTAATAAATGACGAGATCTTGAACTTATCGTTATAATCATGCTCAACATTTACACGACCTGCATAACGCTCAAAGTTGGTATTTTGCAGGATCCCATCCTGTTTAAAATAGTTACCCGAAAAAGCCAGGCGAGTTCTTTCGGTACCCGAAAATATAGAAAGGCTGTGGTTTTGCGAGCTCCCTTTGCGGAAAGCTGCGTTTTGCCAGTCGGTATTGGCATTATAAGGGTTAAGCTGTGCCTCGGTCTGAGTGGTTTTCCCGCTGTTTGCCAGCGCGTCGTTACGCAAGGCCTCCCATTGCGGCGTGTTAAGCAGTGATAGGGTTTTGATCACTTCCTGTTTACCGTAGCTGCCATCGTAATTAATGGATGATACACCGGCCTTACCTTTTTTTGTGGTGATGATGATAACACCATTTGCACCCCGTGTACCATAAATAGCCGTAGCCGAAGCATCCTTCAAAACCTCGATGCTTTCGATATCCGAGGTATTGATAGATGCCAATGGATTGATTTTAGGACCATTGGTTACACCCGCATCGGTTAACGAATTGCTGTTTGATGTTGGGAAACCATCTATTACATACAAAGGTTCGGCAACGGCATTAATGGAGTTTACACCGCGCACCTGTACAGTAACGCCTGCTCCGGGTTGCCCGGTGGCCTGCGTAACCTGTATGCCCGAAACTGAGCCCTGCAAGGCCCTGTCGAGCGAGGGAACGGGCTGTTTTAAGGCAAGTGCAGGGACGGAAGCAACCGAGCCGGTAATATCCTTACGCTTTTGCGAGCCATAACCTACTACCACCACCTGGTTTAACTGGGTTTGGGCATCCTTTAAGCGGATCTCTACCGGGCTGCCATCGGCAATAAACTCCTGTTTTTCGTAGCCGGTAAAAGTAATAATGAGTTTATATGGGAATTTTTGCCCGGTTACGAAGCTAAATTTGCCTTCAATATCAGTTGTTACCGCGTGGGTGGTGCCCTCGATACGTACCACTGCACCGGGCAGGGGCTCTTTGGTGGCACCGTCAATAACACGGCCAATTAGTCTTGAATTGATAATAGGTTGCGTTTGCTGTGCAAACGTTACCAGCGGGAACGCAATAAGTACTAAGAGCGTAATTAATAAAAGTTTTCTCATGTCGACAGGTTTTTAAAGGATGAAAAACCGGACGACTGCTCAATAACCGTATAAAACGGGAGGTACAATTGCTGTGGACGAAAGGCGTCCTCAATTATTTGCAGCGTAAAAGACGCCGCAGGCCGGGGAAAAGGCAAGGCATAGCCTTTCCCTGCTTTTGCAATATTTTGCATAGATTTGAATAGTTAAAATGACACAATTGAAACAGGCTCAACGCCAATCGATCCCTGTTTCGTTGTTTTAATGACCGGGGAAAAGCTTGCTTTTCCCCTATTTGCAGTAAGTAATTATTTTATTTTTTCATGTTCCTTTCTCATTATGCCTGTTAAGCAGGCAGATCAATTATTTATTTCGGGGTATTGTTTTAATTATTCGCCTATCCAACACCGGGATAGCCCATACCATTAATTAATGCTGCAATTTGATGGCACCAATGTCCTTGAGGCCGGCATTACCATCCATACCAACCCCGCATGGCTGGTATGGATGTCGCCTGTATCAGTATAAATACTATCTTATTCGTTAAGCTTTCACAGGCAGTAACCTAAATGGTGCTTCAGCGTGCTCTGTTTCCGGCTCGGCCAAAGGATCGGGCCTATATAACTGGTGTGGCTGCAAAGGAACATCCGCTTTAATCACAGGGCCATCGGCAGCAAGCTCACTTCCGGGCACTTTTGATTTAAATATAGGCCAGGCCAGCTGCGCATACCATTGATCGCCTTCATAATGTGATATGCCATAGGCTTTCGGGTACTTGCGCGAAATATGTGCTGTACCAAAAATGATATCCCACAAAAAAAACATATTGCCAAAATTGCCTTTGTAGTAGCCAACCCCATCATCAGTAGTAGCTGCGTGGTGTGCATGGTGCGTTGCCGGGGTTGATATGGTGCGTTCAAGTACCCAGGCCAGCGGATGTAATATTTTGTATTGATAAAACGGCTTGTCCCATGGAATACTTGAATGGGCCAGTGTGGTAATGGTGCCCTTAATTCCTTTAACAATAACAGCAGGGATACCCAAACCAAGATAAACCAACGCGGTTGTTAAATAGGTTTGCGAAAAGAAAATAGTATAAATGATATTTTGCCTGCTGGCCATTGCCATACCCATGTATGATGCCGAATGGTGCGTACGATGGAAACGCCACAACCACGGCACTTCGTGGTGTAAACGGTGGTACCAGTATTGGGTAAGATCGTCGGCAACTGCTATGATAATAAATCCCCAGAAAAACGGCACCCAATTAAAGGTGTCTTTAAAACCTGGCAGTATGGCGGGCAGTACCTTAAGCCCGTAATAAGCAACCAAAGGTTTTACCACAAGTTTGGGAACCGTAAAGCAGGCAATATCCACCCACTTTTCGTTTTTGTTCCAACGTTTTTTATAAAGGCCAAATGAAAACTCGAGCACGCCGAGCACCAATACCAAAACGGAAAAACCATAACCATTAAGGTTTTCTATTAGTTGTTTTATTTGTTCAATCATTGCTTTGTGGTTGTGTGTTTACAGTTTTGTTCTTTATGGTATTCTGTTCTTTATGCACCTGTTTCTTTTCCCAGGGGCGTTCACCGGTTATATAAAATGTGGCAAACATGAGCACAATGGGCAGCGTGTAAAGCAGCAGG
Organism: Mucilaginibacter sp. P5_A6; assembly: GCF_056400585.1. Lineage (NCBI taxonomy): Bacteria > Pseudomonadati > Bacteroidota > Sphingobacteriia > Sphingobacteriales > Sphingobacteriaceae > Mucilaginibacter > Mucilaginibacter sp. P5_A6. The sequence continues at coordinate 233,296 of NZ_JBFUKZ010000009.1, forward strand.
CTCAACAAGGCGTTTTTAATTATCCGTGTTTTAGTAGCTTGTTCCAGTTTCATGATAGGTTGTTTTGAGGTTGAACAATTAATGCTATTTTGGTTTTGGAGTTTCGCTCCAGCAGTTTACGGGTAAGCCACAGGCCGCCGAAAATGATAATGAAAGGTATCAGTGTTACAATGATGCCAACCAATATCTTTTTTCCAAGCAGGGAAACGTCGTTAATGGTCATAATGAGCAGTATTAAGTGATGAATAGTATAGATACCGCATGACGATCCGCATACCGGCACAGGCACCTGTTAGTTAAAAAATAAAATTCTAAAGATCAGCAGAACGGCGCAATGAATAGCGGGTTCAGGAGGAAGGAATAAATCCTTATTGTGCTATATCAACAGCAACAACAAGGCATACAACAGCAGGCAAAAGCAATAGCTGTCGACTGGTAATTAGCAAGGCCGTATTTAGGTAAAAGTTCGGGTTGCATGGTGGTTGCTTTTAAATGATTTAATTGTTGTGATTTAATTACAGGGGCAAATGTAAAAAAAGATTTTATAAATACTACTACTTCTATAGAAATTATAGAAATATTTGATATTTTCTTTGCCACAAATTATAAAAACCTCTTAATCAAACCAAAATCTCCATTTTTTTGATTAAATATTAGCAAAAATTGAAAAATACAGGGCTATTGAAGAAGCAACTGATTCAGTCTTAGGGCACCCGTTAAACAAAAAAACAGTCGTTTGGACTGCTTTTAAAATTGGGTGGATAACGGTGCAGAATCCCCACCGTTTTATCGACGAATTGATTGAAATAGGCGGTTTTTCAAAAATTATCGATTATGATCTTAAAAAAGAATAAGCCTCTAAGTAGATCTTAATTGGGGAAGTAAAGAAACGAATGAGCATGAAAACCCTTGATATTCTTACCATCTGTATTGTAACAATATCGGCTAAAGCGTGGTTAAGTCTTTCTCACCCACTACTCCTGCGAAGCCGCCTCTGGGCAGGCATTTAATCTGCAATGTATTTGTTTTTTTTATCTTCCCGGTTTCGCTTTTGATGGATTTTGTATCTATTCCGTCTTTGAATATTTGGAAAGAATAGTTCGAGCTGCCTAAAAAGTTTAAATTAAGATGGAGTGTTTGCGGAGTATCTTTCCCGTTAAGCCCGGCAACATACCAGAGCTTGCCTTTTCTTCGGGCTATAACAACCATTTCGCCCGGGTAGCCGTTGATTAGCTTCGTTTCATCCCAGGTTGTGGGAAATCCCATTAGGAATTTACGGGGACCTTCAGCCAAATCATAATAAGCAGAAGGCCTGTCTGCAAAATGCTGCAA